>JADLEZ010000049.1 GCA_020845855.1 Burkholderiales bacterium | reverse complement strand
CGTACACGCCCGTCGACAAGTACCGGTCGCCGCGGTCGCACACGACGAACACGATGGTGGCGTCGCGCGCCTCGCGGCAGATGCGCAGCGCCACCGCGCACGCGCCGCCGGACGACACGCCGCCGAAGATGCCCTCCTCGCGCGCTAGGCGGCGCATCGCGTCCTCCGCGTCGCCTTGTGTCACGGGTTCGACCCGGTCCACCCGGCGATGGTCGAAGATCTTCGGCAGGTATTCGGGCGGCCACTTGCGGATGCCCGGGATCGACGCGCCCTCCGCCGGCTGCGCGCCGACGATGGCGATCGCCGGATTCTTCTCCTTCAGGAACTTCGACACGCCCATGATCGTGCCCGTGGTTCCCATGGCCGACACGAAGTGCGTGATGCGTCCTTCGGTATCGCGCCACAGCTCGGGGCCGGTGGTGCGGTAATGCGCGAGCGGGTTGTCCGGGTTGGCGAACTGGTCGAGCACCACGCCCTTGCCCTGCGCGTGCATGGATTGGGCCAGGTCGCGGGCGCCTTCCATCCCCTGGGCCTTGGTCACCAGGATCAACTCGGCGCCGAACGCCGTCATCGACTGCCGCCGCTCGAGCGAGAGGTTGTCCGGCATGATCAGGATCATGCGGTAGCCTTTCATCGCCGCGACCATGGCGAGCGCGATGCCGGTGTTGCCCGACGTCGCCTCGATCAGCGTGTCGCCCGGCTTGATGTCGCCGCGCTGTTCCGCCTCCACGATCATCGACAGCGCCGGGCGGTCCTTGACCGAGCCCGCCGGATTGTTCCCCTCGAGCTTGGCGAGGACGACGTTGCCCGTGTTCCCCGGCATGCGCTGCAGGCGCACGAGCGGCGTGTTGCCGATGGTGGATTCCAGCGTCGGGTACATCAGCGCATTGTAACCCTCGGGGCGAGCGGCCTTCGTGCAGCGCGCCGACCCGAGCGCGCTGCACGCACGCGACGAGGCGCTACTTCGCGGACTTGCCGTCCGCGGCGGCGCGCACCTCGCCCTTGGCCTGGGTTCCGGCCGGCCGCGCGTCCGCCTTCGCGCCCGGTGCGGTGGCGACCTTCGCCTGCGGGGCGCCGACCGTGATCTCGGCCCGCAGCTTCTCGAGCCGCTTGGCGCCTATGCCCTTCACGTTCTTGAGGTCGTCGACCGACTTGAACGGGCCGTTGGCCTTGCGGTAGTCGACGATGGCCTGCGCCTTGGCGGGCCCGATGCCGGGCAGCGCGACGAGCTCGTCCTTGGTGGCCGTGTTGATGTTGACCGCCGCCAGGGCGGGGACCGCGAACAGCGCCGCCAGCGACAGCGCCAACGCGAGGAGTAACCGCGACATGATCGACCTCCGTAGTGAGTTGGGAAAGCGCCGCCGCCAAGATGGCCCCGGCGGCAACGTCCGCTCACGGTACGGCGGGGGACGCCTCCTGCGCCATCAGCCATTCGACGTAGTGGGTGACGCCGGTCGCCACATCCGCCATCGGCAAGGCGCATCCCGCGCCGCGCAGCGCTGCGAGGTCGGCCTGGGTGAAGCTCTGGTACTTGCCGGCGAGCTGGGCCGGAAACTCGATGTACTCGACGGCGCCGGCGCGCACCAGCTCGGCGAGCGACGACGGCGGCTCGCCCGCGTGCTTGCGCAGCGCGTTGACCACCGCCTTCGCCACTTCGTTGAACGTCTCCGCGCGCCCCGTTCCCAGGTTGTAGATGCCCGAGCGGTCGCGCCCGCCGAAGAAGTCGAGGTTGACCGCCGCGACGTCGGACACGGCCACGAAATCGCGCCGCTGCTCGCCGGCGGCGTAGCCGCCCGAACCCGCGAACAGGCGCACGCGGCCGTTGGCGCGATGCTCCTGGAAAAAGTGCAGCGCGACCGACGCCATGCGGCCCTTGTGCTGCTCGCGCGGCCCGTACACGTTGAAATAGCGGAAGCCGACGATCGGCGCCGTGCGCTCGGGCAGCGCGCGGCGCACGCGCTGGTCGAACAGGAACTTCGAATAGCCGTACACGTTGAGCGGCGCCTCGTGCTCGCGCCGCTCGATGAACGTGGTGCCCGCGCCGTACACCGCCGCGCTCGACGCGTAGTACAGCGGAATGTCGTTGTTCTGGCAGTGCTCGAGCAACGCTACCGAGTACCGGTAGTTGTTGCGCATCATGTAGCGGCCGTCGGCCTCCATCGTGTCCGAGCACGCGCCCTGGTGGAAGACCGCGGCGATGTCGTCATCGAAGTCGCCGGCGGCGAGGCGTCCGATGAACTCGTCCTTGTCGATGTAGTCGGCGATCTCGCAGTCGACGAGATTGCGGAACTTGTCGGCGCGCGTCAGGTTGTCGACCGCGACGATGTCGGTCTCGCCGCGGTCGTTGAGCGCCTTCACCAGGTTGGCGCCGACGAAGCCGGCGGCCCCCGTCACGACGATGTACACGATGGAACCCTCGCGGAATCTATGTCAAGAACGCATGCTTCGATCGAAGACTGTCTGCCCGCACGCGCGCGTTACTGAACGGCGCGCGACAGCGCGCCGTGATCGACGCGCTTCGTGCCCTTTCTACGCGGTCGGCGCCGGGCCGCCCCAAGCCGACCGCGCTGACACTTCCGACCGCAAATTGCGCAGCCCGTCGCGAAGCGACTGCGGACACGCAATTTGCGGACGCTGAGGCTATAATTCGACGTCGATGCCGCCGACCTCGCTCACCACCTGCGGCACCCGCGGCGCGACCGCGCACAGCAGCTCGTAGCCGACGGTGGACGCGGCGTTGGCGACGTCGTCCACGGGCAATCCCTCGCCCCACAGCACGACCGGGCTGCCGACGCCTGCCTCGGGCACGTCGGTCAGGTCCACCGTGATCATGTCCATCGATGGCCGGCCGGCCATGCGCACCTTGCGCCCGCACACGAGGACCGGGGTCCCGTTGGGAGCATGGCGCGGGTACCCATCGCCGTAGCCGCAGGCGATGATGCCGACGCGGTGGGCACGCGACGCGGTGTACGTGCCGCCATAGCCGACGCTTTCGTTGGCCTTGAGCTCCTGCACCGCGATGATCTGCGAGCGCAGCGTCATCACCGGCTTGAGCCCCAGCATGTCGGCGGTGTCGTACGGCAGGGGGCTTGCCCCGTACAGCATGATGCCCGGGCGTACGATGTCGCCGCCGACCTCGGAGAATCGGATCACCCCCGCCGAATTGGCGAGCGAGCGCGGGTAGTTCAAGCCCTTGCAGGCCGAGTCGAATATCTCGAGCGGCTCGTGAAGCCCGTCGTCCTCGTCGGCGCGGGCGAAATGCGTCATGAGCCGCAGCGCCGCCACCGAGGGCGACGAGGACAGGCGCTGGCACACGCCCGCGACGTCCCCCGGCCGGAAGCCCAGCCGGTTCATGCCGGTGTTGACCTTGACGAACACTTCGAGGGGCCGGGCGAGCACCGCCTTCTCCAGCATGCGCACCTGCTCCATGTCGTGCACCACGGTGGCAAGCCGCCGCTGCGCGAGCTCCGGAAGCTCGCTCTCGCTGAAAAAGCCTTCGAGGAGCAGGATGCGCCGCGTGTAGTGCCGCTCGCGCAGTTCGACCGCCGCGTCGGGCTCGATCAGCGCGAGTCCGTCAGCAGTGTCGAGCGCCGGCAGCACGCGCAGCAGGCCATGCCCGTACGCGTTGGCCTTGACCGCCGCCAGCACCTGCGTGCCGGGCGCCTTCTCCCGCACCCGCGCAAGGTTCCCGCGCAGCGCGGCAAGGTTGATCTGGGCGTACAGCGGTCGCGGCATGCGGGGGTTGTTGTCGAGGGTTGCGGTGCGGGCAAGTGACCCACGGCACGCTGCCCGGCGTCCGCCGACCCGCCTCTGGGCGTTCCGGGCAAACATGGTATAAAGCCCCGGGCTGCGCGACGACACACTCATTATAACCACGCATGCCGGCCCCATTGCCCGACGCTACGCCGGAAGGGACGACGCTTGGAAGCTGACGCGGCGCAGCGGGACCATTTGGCGAGGACATGAAGGCCGGCTTCTACACGATCATGGCGGCGCAGTTTTTTTCGTCGCTCGCCGACAACGCGCTGCTGATCGCCGCCATCAAGCTGTTGCACGAGCTCTCGGCGCCGGAGTGGATGACCCCCTCGCTGAAGCAGAGTTTCGTGGTCTCCTACGTGGTGCTGGCGCCGCTGGTGGGCGCATTCGCGGACTCGATGCCCAAGGGCCGCGTCATGCTGATCACCAACGCCATCAAGGTGGTCGGCTGCCTGCTCATGCTGTTCACGCTGCACCCGCTCCTGGCCTACGCGGTGGTCGGCTTCGGCGCGGCCGCGTATTCGCCGGCGAAGTACGGCATCCTCACCGAGCTCCTCCCGGCCAAGCAGCTCGTGGCCGCCAACGGCTGGATCGAGGGCACCACCGTGGCCTCGATCGTGCTGGGCGTGGTGCTCGGCGGCGCGCTCATCAGCGGCAAGGTGTCGACCATGCTCCTCGGCTTCGACCTGCCCATGATCAACACCGGCATCGACACACCGCCCGAGGCGGCGATCTCGGTGATCGCGGTCATCTACGTCATCGCCGCGATCTTCAACTGGTACATCCCGAACACCGGCGTCGACCACCGCGTCCCGAGCAAGAACCCGCTGTACCTCGTACGCGAGTTCGCGCACTGCGTGACGCTCCTGTGGCGAGACAAGCTGGGCCAGATCTCGCTCGCCACCACGACGCTGTTCTGGGGCGCCGGCGCGACCCTGCAGTTCATCGTGCTCGCGTGGGCGCAGCGGGCGCTGGGCTTCGACCTGTCGCAGGCATCGTACATGCAGGGCGTGGTGGCGATCGGCATCGCCGTCGGCGCGTTGATCGCCGCGCGCTACATCAAGCTGCGGCAGTCGGTGACCGTGCTGCCGATCGGCGTGGCGATGGGGCTCATCGTGATCACGATGATCTTCGTCAACAACGTCTCCGTGGCGGTCGTGCTGATGATCCTGATCGGCGCCTGCGCGGGCTTTTTCGTGGTGCCGATGAACGCGCTGCTGCAGCATCGCGGCCACGTGCTTATGGGTGCGGGCCACTCCATCGCCGTGCAGAACTTCAACGAGAACATCGGCATCCTGGTCATGGTCGCGCTGTACCAGTTCATGATCCAGCAGGGGTTCTCGATCTTCCGGGCGATCGTGATGTTCGGGCTGTTCATGTCGGCGGCGATGCTGCTCGTGTTGTGGCGGCACATCCACAATCAGTCGCAGGTCGACTCGCTGCGGCTCATCCCCGAGGAAGGGGACGGGCGGGTGCACTGATGCAACGCCCGCAAATTACGTGTCCGCGGTCGCATTCGCGACAGGCTGCGCAATTTGCGGCCGGTGATGTCACCGGGAAAAGCTTCGGGCGGCCGGGCGCTTTTCCCGCAGAAACGGCACGAGCGCGCCGATCATAAGCGCGCTGCGCGCGCCGTTCAGTAGCGCTTGCCTGCGTGCTGACAGCTCAAGCCTGCAGCGGATTGGCGCGCATGCCCTAAAGCTGCCCGCAGGATTTTCAGAGGACGATCGGCTTGTCCGACAGCTCGTTGGGCTCGTCGCCGCCCGTGCGCGGCGAATGCGCGGCCAGAAGGTCGTTGACCGCGCGCACGCCCTCTTCCAGCCCTTCCGCGTAACGCCCTTCGCGGAACTTGCCCTCCATCCTGCGGCAGATCTCCTGCCAGCCTTCGTCGCCGACCCGCCGGTGAATGCCGCGGTCGGCGACGATCTCGACGTCGCGATCCGCCAGCAGGAGGTACAGCAGCACGCCGTCATTGCGCTCGGTGTCCCACACGCGCAGGAGGCCGAACACTTCGAGCGCGCGCTCGCGCGGCGCGATGCCGCGCCACACCCGCAAAAGCGGCAGCGACGCTTCCACCGCGAGGCACACCTGTCCGCTGTGCCGGCGCTCGCCTTCGGCTATGGCCTGCTCCGCCCGCGCGAGCTCCGCGGGCGGCAGCGCGCGGAAAACGTCGCGGCGGTCGGTGACGGCGTGCCGCCACAGGCGCCCCAGGCGAACGCGCCTTCGCATCACCAGTTCCCCGAGGCGCCGCCGCCGCCGAAGCCGCCGCCGCCGCCCGAGAACCCACCGCCACCGCCGCCGCCACCGCCGCCCCACCCGCCTCCGGTGGGAACCCAGACCCCTCCGCCGCGCCGTGCGAGCGCCGGGCCGCCCATACCCATGAACAGCATCACGATCAACGCCACGACCGCCGCGACGATCGCGATGACGAGCGAGCCGGCGACGACCCACGCCCCGGCGCCGACGATGCCGGCGCCGACGGTGGATCCCAGCACGGCGCCGAAAATGCGGCGCAGGACGCCACCCAGGATCGGCACCACGACGAACACCACGATCAGCAGCATCTCGATCGGAAACCCGGCAATGCCGCCACGCGACGACTGCTTCGATGCGGGCGGCTTCTCGGCGAGCGGCTGCCCCTTGTCGACCACCGCGATGATCTGGTCGACACCCGCATCGATCCCTTGCGCGTACTTGTCCTGGCGAAAGAGCGGCGCGATGGTCTCGGCGATGATCCGTCGCGAGGTGACATCGGTGAGCACGCCCTCGAGGCCGTAGCCCACCTCGATGCGCATCTTGCGGTCGTTCTTGGCCACCACCAGGAGCGCACCGTTGTCCTGGCCCTTGCGGCCGATCTTCCACGCCTCCGCCACGCGGATCGAGTACGCCTCGATCGGCTCCGGCTGTGTGGTCGGCACGATCAGCACCGCGAGCTGGTTGCCGGTCTTCTGCTCCCACGCCGCGAGCTTGGCCACCAGCGACGCACGGTCGGACGCGGACAGCGTGCCAGTGAGGTCGGTGACGCGCTCGCGCAGCGGCGGCACCGGCGTGAGGCCGTCGGTGCCCTTCTCCCACTGGGCGTGCGCGAACGAGACCGCGCACGCCGCCAGCAGCGCGGCCAGCCAGCGCACGCTACTGCTTGGCGGGCGGCTTGCCGAAATCGACCTTCGGCGGCGCGCTGATCGCGGCTTCGTTCGCCACGGTGAAGTTGGGCTTGACTTCCATCCTGAACAGCATGGCGGTCAGGTTGGTCGGGAACGAGCGCACGGTCGAGTTGAACGCCTGCACCGAGTCGATGTAGCGCTTGCGCGCGACGGTGATCCGGTTCTCCGTGCCTTCGAGCTGCGACTGCAGGTCGCGGAACAGCGCGTCGGACTTCAAGTTCGGGTAGTTCTCGGCCACGACCAGCAGCCGCGACAGCGCGCTCGTGAGCTCGCCCTGCGCTTGCTGGAATTTCTGGAACGCCGCGGGGTCGTTGACGAGCTCGGGGGTGGCCTTGATCGCGCCCACGCCGGCGCGCGCGTTGGTGACCGCGGTAAGCACGTCGGCCTCCTGCGCCGCGTAACCCTTCACGGTGTTGACGAGGTTGGGCACAAGGTCCGCCCGGCGCTGGTACTGGTTGACGACTTCTGACCAGGCCGCCTTGATGCCCTCGTCCTGCCGCTGCAGGTCGTTGTAACCGCAACCGGTGAGCGACATCACGGCAACCGCGCCCAGCAGAACCGCAAGCTTCCTTAGCATGTCATCTCCTGGAAAGCGCGCGGGCGAAGCCGCCCGCAGCGCGCAATATGAGGCGGACTACGCCGCTACGCAAGTCCGGACGCGACGGTCTGCCGCGCGAGCAGCAGGTCTTCCCACGCCTTGGCCTTGTCCGGCAGGCTGCGCAGCAGGTAGGCCGGATGGTACGTGACGATGAGCGGGACGCCGCGATAGCGGTGCACCCGCCCGCGCAGGCTCGCGATGCTGGCGTCGGTGCCGAGCAGCAGCGACGCGGCGCTCTTCCCAAGCGCGACGATCAACTTCGGCGCCAGGAGCTCGACCTGGCGCTCGAGGTACGGCCGGCAGGCGTCGGCCTCCAGCGGCTCCGGCGTGCGGTTGTTGGGAGGCCGGCATTTGAGCACGTTGGCGATGTACACGTTGCGCTCGCGGGTCATGCCGAGCGCCGCCAGCATGTTGTCGAGAAGACGTCCGGCCTGGCCCACGAACGGCTCGCCGCGCGCGTCTTCCTCCGCTCCCGGCGCCTCGCCGACGAACAGCCACTGCGCCGCCGTGTCGCCGACGCCGGGGACCGACTTCTTGCGGGTGCGGCACAGGCCGCAGGCCGTGCAGGCATCGACGTCGGGCGCGAACTCGTCCCACGTCAGACGCGCGATGCGCGAAGCGCGGTCGAGCGGCCCATCGCGCTCGTGCGCCGGGGTCGCCCGCAGGCGCCAGCGCGGCCACAGGCCGAGCTCCTGCAGTACCTCGTCGCGATTCATCGAAAATTCGGCGAGAGCTCGCGCCGCATGACGAGCGCGTCCTCGCGCAAGCCGCTGGCGTCGGGTGGATAGTAATCCGCGCGGCGGGCAACGCGCACGAAGCCGGCGTCCTCGTACAGCGCGATCGCGGGAGTGTTGCCGACGCGCACTTCGAGGAACACCTGGTCGGCGCCCATGCGCAGCGCGTCTTGCAGGAAGCGCGAGAGGAGCGCGCGGCCGAGACCCTGGCGCCGGGCATCGGGCACCACGGACAAGTTGAGAAGCTGCGCCTCGCCGGGCGCCAGCATCATGACGCCGAACGCAAGGATGCGCCCTTCGCGCTCGCCGACCTGCGCGCTGTAGCCGGCCGCCAGCGCGTCGCGGAAGTTGCCCGGTGTCCACGGGGCGACGTGGATCTGCGCCTCCAGCGCCGCGACGTAGGGAACGTCGGCTGTGCGCAGCGGCCGCCATGCCACGGTCGCGATAGGCTTCGGCAGCGAAGCCATGTCAGTCGGTAAGGGCCGCCCCGACCGACTGACCAACCCCCTGGGGGGCAGCGAGCCGCGCGAGCGAGGGGGGACGTTTCATTACAGACGCTGCCCGGCGGCGCGCTCGGCGCTGGTCAGCGCGACGCGATGGCGCACGTACAAGGGACGCGCGTGCGCCGCGTCCATGGTCTCGCCCGCGGCAAGCCGCGGCAAGGCGAGCTCGGCGATGGCGCGCGCATCCGGCACGATCGACGCATCGGACGCGACCAGGTCGAGGCGTGCGGCGAGATCGGGATAAGCGGCAAATCCGTCGCCCGCCCCGAACCACGCGCCCTCGGGCAACGCGACGTCCGAGGGATGGAGCACGGCGGCCGCTTGTGCCTCGATCCAGCAATCGTCCTCGTAGCGGTAGGCCGCGACGTAGACCTCGCGCATGCGCGCGTCGAGGCACGCGGCGACGCGGCCGGCACCATGGGTGTGGCGCGCCGCCTGTGCGAGGGCTTCGAGCGTGGGAACCGCCACCAGCGGCAACGCGGCGCCGAGCGCCAGGCCCTGCGCGACGCCGCACGCAATGCGGACCCCGGTGAACGATCCGGGACCGGCGCCGAAGGCGATCGCGTCGAGGTCGCGCAGCGCCATGCCCGCTTCCGCGAGCACGGCGTCGATGAGCGGCAGCAGCCGCTCGGAGTGCGCCTGGCCCGCCGCCTCTCCCCGCGTGGACCAGCGGCCGCCGGCGAGGCACGCGACCGACAGCCACTGCGTGGACGTGTCGAACGCGAGGATTTTCATGGGACCGAGTTTACCGGACACGCGGCGCCGCGGGGCCGCCGCGTACAATTTCGAAGGCCTCGCATGCAGCCCTCCTCCGCCGACCTCCTCTCGCTCGTCGTCGACTCGCTCGACCAGGAAGGCCGTGGCGTCGCGCGCGCCGGCGGCAAGACCGTGTTCGTCGAGAGTGCCCTGCCCGGCGAGCCGGTCAGCGCCTCGCTGATCAGAGACAAGCCGAGCTACGCCCTCGCGCAAACCGTTCGCGTGCACAAGGCGAGCGCCTCGCGCGTCACGCCGCGCTGCCCGCACTTCGGCGTGTGCGGCGGCTGCACGCTGCAGCACGCGCACCCGTCCTTGCAGATCGCCGCCAAGCAGCGCGCGCTGGAGGACGCGCTCGCGCGCATCGGACGCGTCGCGCCGGACGTCGTACTCCCGCCGATCGAAGGGCCGGCGTGGGGCTATCGCTACCGTGCGCGGCTGTCGGTGCGCCACGTGGCGAAGAAGGGCGGCGTCCTGGTCGGCTTCCACGAGCGCAAGTCGAGCTTCGTCGCCGACATGACCGAGTGCCACGTGGTGCCGCCGAAGCTCTCGGCGCTGCTGCCGAAGCTGCGGGCGCTGGTCGCCGCGCTATCGGTGCGCGACCGGCTGCCGCAGATCGAGGTGGCCGTCGGCGAGCATGGCGAGGGGCTCGTCTACGCGCTCGTGCTGCGCATCCTCGCGCCGCTGTCGGCGCCGGACGAAGCGCTGCTGACGGCGTTCGCCGCGGAGCACGAGGTGCAGTTCTGGCTGCAGACCGGCGGCCCGGCGACCGTGGCGCCGCTCCTGCCTGGCGCAACGCCGCTTGCGTACGCACTGCCCGAGTTCGGCGTCACCATGCCGTTCGGGCCGACTGAGTTCACGCAGGTCAACTATGCGATGAACCGCGTGCTGGTGCGGCGCGCGATCGGCATGCTTTCACCGCAGCCCGGCGAGCGCGTGGCCGATTTCTTCTGCGGCCTCGGCAACTTCACGCTGCCCATCGCCCGCCGCGGCGCGCACGTGGTGGGTGTCGAGGGCAGCGCCGCGCTGGTGCGGCGGGCGGCCGAGAACGCGCAGCGCAACGGCTTGAGTGGTCTCGCGCGCTTCGTGACCGCGAACCTGTTCGCACCTGCGCCCGAGATGCTCGCCGGGCTCGGCCGCCTCGACCGGGTGCTGATCGACCCGCCGCGCGACGGCGCGGTCGAGCTCGTCAAGGCGCTACCGCCCAAGGACGACGGCGGCCTGCAACGCATCGTGTACGTGAGCTGCGCACCGGGCACCCTCGCGCGCGACGCCGCGGTGCTGGTGCACGACCGCGGCTACCGGCTCGCGGCCGCGGGCGTGGTCAACATGTTCCCGCAGACCGCGCACGTGGAGTCGATCGCGATCTTTGAAGCATAAGAAAGGGGGCGCCGCGCGCCCCCTTTTGCAATGAGAAGTCTTCTACTCGCGGTTGCCGCTGAACGCGAGCAGGATGTTCAGCAGGCTGATGAAGATGTTGTAGATGTTGAGGAACAGCCCGAGGGTGGCCATCACGTAGTTGGTCTCGCCGCCGCGCACGATCCTCGACACGTCGAACAGGATGTACGCCGAGAAGATCATCACGGCGATCACCGAGATCGCCAGCGACAGCACCGGGATCTGCAGGAAGATGTTGGCGAGCCCCGCGACAATGATCAGGATCAGCCCGACGAACAGGAACTTGCCCATGAAGGAGAAGTCCTTCTTCGTCACCGTGGCGATGCCCGCCATCGCGAAGAAGATCGCCGCCGTCATCCCGCCCGCAAGCGCGATCAGCTGGCCGCCGTTGGGCACGCCCGCCGCGACCGTCAGGATCGGCGTCAGGAACAATCCCGCGATGAAGGTGAAGCCCAGCAGCGCGACCACGCCCCAGGCGCTGTTGCGCAGCAAGGTCACGACGAAGAGCATGCCGAGCATCGCCCCGAACATCAAAAGCGGCGCCATGATCGGCGCGCTCTTGAACAGCGCGAAGAAATTCATCTGCATGCCGACGAACGCGCCCGCGACCGTGGGCAGCATCGACAGGGCGAGCAGCCAGTAGGTGTTGCGCAGGACGGCGTTCTGCCCGATCGGCAATACCGCTTCGTCGCCACTCATGCGCGGCGTAACCGCCGGCAGCGGCGACATCTGCGTTTGGCGACCCGGCATCACCGGCTCGAACTTGCGATCCATAAAACCTCCAAGAACGACCCCGAGGTGGGCCGACACCGCCTTAGACTAGCAGAAATACCCCGGGTTTCAACCGGTTGACACCCGTACGGGCAGCCAGTCTCAGGCTAGCTGCTAATATGCCGCCGCCGCCGAGCGATTCAAGGCTTGCGGCGGTCGACCGGAGGCGTGGCCGAGCGGTTTAAGGCACGGGTCTTGAAAACCCGCGAGGGGGCAACCCCTCCGTGAGTTCGAATCTCACCGCCTCCGCCAGGGACAAACGAGGCAGAAATTCTGACTCGACCTATCAGGCGGGTCGCCAGCACGCGTCCTAACGCGGACGGGGGCCGCAGCGGCCGTGTCCGCTTCAGTCGATTCGCTCGTACGCCGGGAGCGT
Organism: Burkholderiales bacterium; assembly: GCA_020845855.1. Taxonomy (GTDB): domain Bacteria; phylum Pseudomonadota; class Gammaproteobacteria; order Burkholderiales; family Casimicrobiaceae; genus VBCG01. Next base: position 62 of record JADLEZ010000049.1, on the reverse strand, counting down.
CAGGAACTCGGCGAAGACGTCGTTGCCGACGAGGTCCGCGAAAATCGTCGCTGCGTCCTCGT
>JADLEZ010000048.1 GCA_020845855.1 Burkholderiales bacterium | reverse complement strand
GCCAGATCGCACGCGCCTATACGATCGCACGCGAGACCTTCGCGATGCGTGACACGTGGAGCGCGATCGAGGCGCTCGACAGCAAGGTCCCGGCGAGCGCGCAGTACCTCGCCTACGATCAGACCGCACGCAGCCTGCGCCACCTGAGCTACTGGCTGCTCACGCACCGCCGCCGCAACCTGCACGTCGAGCGCACCGTCGCTGAATTCGGGCCCGGCGTACACGAGCTCGGCGCCGCGCTGCCGGGAATCGCGACCGGTCTTGTCGTCGAACACAACGCGGCGCGCATCGCGCAGCTGCGCGAAACCGGCTTGCCGCCCGCACTCGCGGAACGCATCGGGGTGCTCGAGTCGATGGAACCCGCGTTCGATCTCATCGAGCTCGCCGCGGAAAACCGCATTGCTGTGCGTGAAATGGCGCGCGCCTACTACTCCATCGGCGCGGCGACCGGTCTCGACTGGATCCGCACGCAAATCGGTGACCTTGCCGTCTCCGGTCCGTGGCAAGCGAGCGCGCGCTCGGCGCTGCGCAGCAGTGCAGCGCGAGCCCATCGCAAACTGGCTGCGCAGCTGCTGCGCTCCGCCGGGCGGCGGCGCGGCGCGACGCACGATCCGATCGCCGCCTGGGTCGCCTCGAAGGGCGACGACCACGCGCAATGGGCGCGCATGCTCGCCGACATGCGCGCGAGTGATCACCCCGACTTCGCGACACTGTCGGTTGGGGTCGAGGCGATCCGCAAGCTGGCCGATGGCTAGGGGCTAGGGGCTACGAGCGATGGGCGGCGGGCGACGGGCCAGAGCGCGCGGAGTCGCGCCCTGATGCGGATCTCGCTGATCGTCACGACGTACGAGCGGCCCGATGCGCTGGCAGCGGTGCTCGCCTCGGTGGGGACACAACAGCGGGCGCCTGACGAAATTCTCGTGGCGGACGACGGTTCGGGAGCCGCAACACGTGCCGTAGTGGACCGCTTCGCAGCGCACTGTCGCGCTCCGGTCGCTTACATACGCCAGGAGCACGCGGGCTTTCGGGTGGCGCGGCTGCGCAATCTCGCCGGTGCCGCAAGTCGCGGCGACTACCTCGTTTTCACGGACGGCGACATGCTGCTGCACGCCGACTTCATCGGCGATCACGAAGTCGTCGCACGCCCCGGCGCGTTCGTGCAGGGCATGCGGATTCCCCTTGACGACCCGGGCACGCAGGCAGCACTCGCATCCGGCACGCTGCCCGCCTGCAGCGCCACGCCACGCGGCGCGAGGGGCCTGCGCCGCCTGTACGGGCTGCGCAGTCCGCTGCTGGCGCGAGCCTGCGTGCAGCTTGCGAACCCCATCGTCGCGCTCAAGAGCTGCAATTTCGCGCTCTGGCGCGACGACTTCATCGCGGTGAACGGTTTCGACGAAGACTTCGTCGGCTGGGGCCCCGAGGACAAGGAGTTCGCGGCTCGCCTCACGCATTCCGGGTGCGCCCGCCGCACATTGGTCTTCGGCGGCATCGCGTGGCACCTGCATCACCCGCCGGCCTCCCGCGATCGCCGTGCGGCCAACGAAGCGCTCCTCGCCGCGACGCTCGCGAACCGCACGATCCGCTGCCGGCACGGCCTCGACGCACACCCTGCAAACACGGCGGTGTGGCTGTAAGCTTCGCCATTCGCTGTCCGCTTTCCCATGGAGTCTCCGGTGACCGGCAATCTCATTCTCGTCCGCCACGGCCAGAGCGTCTGGAATCTCGAAAATCTCTTCACCGGCTGGACCGATGTCGACCTGACCGAGCAAGGCCGCGCAGAAGCGAAGCAGGCGGGCGCGGAGATCCGCCGCGCGGGTCTCTCGATCGACCTCGCCTTCACTTCAGTGCTGAAGCGCGCGATCCGCACGCTGTGGTACATCCTCGACGAGACGGACCGCATGTGGGTGCCGGTCGAGCGCAGCTGGCGCCTGAACGAGCGGCACTACGGCGCGCTGCAGGGTCTCGACAAGGCGCAGACGGTCGAGCGGCACGGCGAGGCGCAGGTGAAGATCTGGCGGCGCAGCTATGACATCCCCCCGCCACCGCTCGCCCCCGACGACAAGCGCCATCCGCGCTTCGATCCGCGCTATGCGCAGGTCGACCCGGCGCTGCTGCCCGCTACCGAATCGCTGAAGGACACGCTCACGCGCGTGCTGCCGTTCTGGAGCGAGCGCATCGCCCCGCCGCTGCGTGCCGGGCGCAATGTCGTCGTCGTCGCGCACGGCAACAGCCTGCGCGCCCTGGTCAAGATGCTTGAAAACGTGTCGGAGGCGGATATCGTCGAGCTGAACATCCCGACCGGCGTGCCGCGTGCTTACGAGCTGGACACAAGCTTACGACCCATCTCGAGCCGTTATCTCGGTGATGCGGATGCAATCGCCGCCGCCGCCGAGGCGGTCAGACGCCAGGCGTCAGGATAAACCGTTCGCTATTCGCCCCCGGGCGAAATATCCGGGCGCTTGTTGTGCGCGGCCGCCCAGCCGTCGTAACGGCCGTGAAACTCGGCCGCCATGTCGTTGAACTTGCGGCTCGTCGCCTGCATGTCAGACACCGAGAGGCGGAGCGGGCGCTGCGCGTGCACCGCGTAGGACAACTCCGACTGATCTGGCACGTGCTTGTACTCGGCGGTAAAGCCATCGCGCACCAGGCGCTCGACAACGCGCTGCGCAGCGCTTTCGCTCGGCAGCCCGAAAAAGAACACCACGTCGTGTGGCTGGAAAGGGTCCGAGCCATTCGCCCGCAGCTTCTCGATGAGCTTCGCGTCCCAGCTGTGCGCCGGCAGGTCGCGGGCCTTCTTGATGCTCATCCAGATGCGCGCGAGCGCGATCCCTCCGCCGAGCAACAGCAACAACAGGTAGGCGATTCTCATGACGTCACGCGCCGCGGGCGGCTACCTCGCGTACTGTGCCTTCCTCTTCTCGAAGAAGGCGGTGATGCCCTCGCGCCCTTCCGCGGTTGCCGCCTGCGCGGCGATCGTCTCGCTCTCGAGCGTGAGTTGGGATTCGAGCGCGCCGAGCGCCGCGACGGCGAGCCGCTTCGAACGGCCGAATGCGCCCTTAGGTCCCACCGCAAGCTTGCCCGCGAGCGCGAGCGCCGTATCCAGCACCTCGGCATCCGGCGCGACTTGATTGACGAGACCCCATTCGAGCGCCTCTGCCGCCGTGAGTGCACGATTTGTCAGGATCAGTTCCATGGCGCGCTTCGCACCCACCGCGCGCGGCAGCAGGAACGAGGTGCCACCATCCGGCGTCAATCCGACGCCGGTGTAAGCAAGCGAGATCTTCGCGCCTGCCGCCATGATGGCAAGATCAGCCATCGCCACGAGCCCGACGCCTGCGCCGGCCGTGGTGCCGTTCACCGCGGCGATCACGGGCGCGTCCATCCGCATGAAGCGCGCAATCGCGGCGTGCAGGTGCGTTGTCAGCTCCTTGAGATAGGGCTCGATCGGCGTCCCGCTGCTCGTCATGCCGCGCAGGTCGCCGCCGAAGCAGAAGGCCTTGCCGGCGCCGGTCAGCACGACGGCGCGCACGGCCGGGTCCGCCTCGCAGCGCAGCGCCGCCGTCAGCAGATCGCGGCCCATCGCGAGATCGAGCGTATTGGCGGTCTCCGGGCGGTTGAGCGTGACGACGGCGACTTCGCCGCGGATGTCGACCAGCACTGTATCAGTCATGTCGGCTCCTCATTCGTCGGGCGCGATGGTGACCTTGAGGCCATCCACCGCGGGAGTGAAGTCGATCTGGCACGAGAGGCGCGAGCGCGCTTCGTAGTGCGACAGTTCGGTGAGCAGATCTTTCTCGTCGGACATCGGCGCCGGCAGGCGGCTCGCCCATTCGGGATCGACGTAGACATGGCAGGTCGCGCAGGAGCACATGCCGCCGCAGATCGCCGCCACCCCATAGTCCAGTTCGCGTAGTACTTCCATGACCTTGAGCCCCGTCTGGCTCTCGACTTCGTGTTCCACGCCGTCCCGATCGACGACCTTCAGCACCGCCATTTACACTCCCCTCGGCCAAAGACTTCTATTATGCACGAGGGACGCGAGGGCGCGCGCAGCACGCTCCTCGGCGGCTTGCTCTGCCGCACTCGCGGCGACCGCCACGCGGCGCGCCCGATACCAGAGGAGGACAAGCAGTTGAAAGAGCCAGATCGCCGCGTCAAGCACAACGGGTGTTGCGACTCGCTCGAGGCCGAGCGCCGCGAGCAGCCGTGGCAAGTGCGGCACCGCCTCCGGGTGGTAGGCGAGCACGCAGGCGACGTCGTGCAGCGGATCGGTGAGCGCCGCGTATTCCCAATCGATCAGCCATAGCCTCGTGCCGCCGTCCACAAGGTTCGAGCCGTGCAGGTCGCTGTGCGCGAGCACCGGGCTGCGGGCGAAGGCGCCGGAATCTCTCCAGCGGCGCTCCGATTCGATGAGCAGCGGCGCGAGATGCCGCTGCTCTTCAGGAGCCGCGGCGACGATGCGCTGGACATACCCGCGGGCGAGCGCGACCGGGTCGAGCCGCGCAAGACCGGGTGTCGCACGAGCGTCGATCGCCTGCAGTGCCGCAAGCCGCTCGCCGAGGCGATCGATCTGTCGCGGGTCGGCGAAGTCGGCGGCTGTCCAGCTGCGACCCTCGACGTATTCCGTGATCAGCAGGCCGCTCGCGATGTCGGCATCGACAACGCGAGGCGCGACGCATGCGCCCGCCGCGAGCCGCTGCACCAGCGTTTCGACGCGGCGATCGATCGCAAGCAACGCGTCGTAGGCGGTGCCAAGGCGTACGACGTAGCGCCCCCGCGACGTCGTGACGCGGAAGCTGCGATTCGTGAGACCGCCCGTCAATGACTCGACCTGCGGTGGCACGGCGGAGTCTGCGCCGGGAACCCGCGCGAGTACGTCGGGGCCGGGCGTTGCGCTCACGCCCCCGGGGCCTCGCGAAAACGCCGCAGCCAACTCACGAATCCGATGGCCGCCATCACGAGATAAATGAAGTACAGCAGCGCCACGAGCGCGAGACCCTGGCCTGCGTAAAGCACGCCGAGCGCGGCATCGACGACGATCCAGTAGAGCCAGTTCTCGATGCGCGCGCGCGCCGCGAGCCAGGTGGCGAGCAGGCTCCCGGCCGTGCACGCGG
>JADLEZ010000047.1 GCA_020845855.1 Burkholderiales bacterium | reverse complement strand
GTGTCCAGCAACTCGGCGATCGGCGCGCACTCGGCGAGGATCTCCCGGCTCCACGCGGCCAGCGCGACCTCCTCGGACCCGCGCACGAGGCGCAGTCCAGGCTCACGGCCGCGCGCGGCGACGCGCTGCGAATTTTCGCGGATCGCGGCGAGCTCCTGCGGCGTGTCGGTCGGGCTTTCGCGCAGCAGGCAGTGCAGCAGGAACACGTCGAGTAAATGCAGCGTGCCGGCATCGATGCCGACGGCATTGAAGGGATCGAGATCCAGGAGGCGCACCTCGACGTATTCGACACCGCGGTCGCGCAAGGCGTGCAGCGGCCGTTCCCCGGGGTGGATCACGCGCTTGGGGCGGATCGTGCTGTAGAACTCGTTCTCGATCTGCAGCAGGCTGGTGGCGAGCTGGCGGTACTCGTCGCCGTCGCGGATGCCGATCTTCTCGTAGGCCGGATAGGGCTTGGTGAGCGCCTCCTGCAGCGAGGCCGCGTAGCTTTCGAGGTCGTTGTAGCTCACCGCGAGCTTGGACTGCACGTCGCTCTGGTAGCCCAACCGGCCCATGCGCAGCGAGGTCGCGTAGGGCAGGTAGAACGTGTCCTCGGAGAGCTGCTCGAGCTGATGCGCGCGGCCGGCGAGGAAGCTTGCGCCTGCGCAAGGCGAGGCTCCGAGGAGGTAGAGCAGCAGCCAGGAATGACGCCGGAAATTGCGGATCAGCGCGAAGTACGCCTCGTTGGGCAGTTGCCCGGGCACCGAGAAGTTGTAGTGGATGCCCGAGATCATCTGCATCCGCCGCCCGTAACGATGCGAAAGACCCATTCGGTACACGCTCTTGGAACGGCCGACGTTGGAGGTGCCGTAGTAGCCGATCGGGAGGGCATCGTCCGCCGGCAGGAGACCGGGCATGCTCGCGCACCAGAGCAGCTCGTCCGCGATCGCGCGATACACCGCCTGGTGGATTTCGGTAAGCTCGCCGAGACACCCTTGCGCGCTGCCGTGCACGCCGGTAATGAGCTCGAGCTGCGACTCGCTGAAGTCGGTCGTGACGCACTCATGGGTAAGCGCCGAGCCGAGCCGGGCCGGATGCGGCGTGGTGGCGAGCGTGCCGTCGGGCCGCACGCGCAAGGACTCCTTCTCGATCCCGCGCCGAAGCCCCGCCAGCGCGGACGGCGGCAATGAGTGCAGGCGGCTTTGCAAGGCGTCGGACATCGGATTTCCCGTGACGGGCAGAACCCGCATTCTACGGCGCGGGCCGGGGTTCTCGTCCCAATTGCCTACACGCGCGGACCCAGCAGTTTGTTGAAATTGTGTCATTCCGAGCGGAGCGAGGAATCTGCTTTGCGCAACTCGCCGACTCGGCGCGAAAGCGGATCCCTCGCTCCGCTCGGGATGACACCGGATTGGGGATACGGTCGCGAAACTCAACAAACCGCTTGCTAGCGCACGACCCCCGCCTCGCGCAGCGCCCTGATCTCCTCCGCCGCCAGCCCTGCCTCGCGCAGCACTTCGTCGCTGTGCTCGCCGACACCCGGTGCGCGGCGCGTCAGCGCCGGCCCGTCGTGGCCGAACCCGAACGCGGCCGCGGGAACCACCGGCGCGTCGGGGGCGGCCCGGCTAAGAAGGTTGCGGTGCGCGAGCTGCGGGTCGCGCGTGGCTTCGACGAGCGAGCGCACCCGCTCCGCGGGCACGCGAGCGGCGCGCAAGAGCTCGATCCACTCGTCCGCGTCGCGCTCGCGCAGGCGGCGCGTCAGCTCGTCGCGCATCGCATCGGCGTGCGACCACAGCGCCACCCACGAATCGAGTGCGGCGAACCCCGGGTGTCCCAGCAACTCCCACAGCCGGCGATTCTGCTTCGGCGTGAACGCGCCGAGCATGAGGAGGCCGTCGGCGGTCGCATAGCATTGCAGCCCCGCCTCCTTGCGCCGCGTCTCGTCGCCGTGCACGGCGGCGGCAAGCTCGGGCGCCATCATCGAAAGCGCGACGTCGAGCATGGCGCAGTCGATGCGCTGGCCCTTGCCGTCGCGCTCGCGCTGATAGAGTGCCGCGGCAATGGCGAACGCGGTGCACCAGCCGCTCGCGTAGTCGACAAACGATGCGCCGGTCTTCATCGGCCCGCTCTCGGCGGTCCCGGTGCGCGCCATCACGCCCGACGCCGCCTGGATGCCGTTGTCGTAGGCGCCGTCGTGCGCGCGCGGCCCCTTCTGGCCGAAGCCGGTGAGCGAGCAGTGGACGAGCCGCGGATTCGCGGCGGCGAGGGCTTCGTCGGTGAGTCCGAGCGCCGCCAGCGCACCGGCACGGTAGTTCTCGACCAGCACGTCGGCGCGCGCGGCGAGGCGCAAGAGCAGGTCGCGGCCGCGCGGATGCTTAAGATCGAGCGCGAGCGCGCGCTTGTTGCCGCCCTGCACCTCGAACGTGAGCCCGCGCGCGGTATCGGGTCCGCGCTCGCGCGAGCAGTCGGGGTCGTCCGGCGGCTCCACCTTGACGACGTCGGCGCCGAGGAGCGCCAACTGGTAGGTGCAGAACGGCCCGGCGAGGACGTGCGTCAGGTCGAGGACGCGGACGCCGTCGAAGGCTCGAGCCACTCGGTCGAGCCCTAGTCGAACTTGAGCTTTGCCTTGCTCACGATCTCGGCGTACGCCTCGCGGTCGGCGCGCATGCGTTGCCCGAACTCGGCCGCGGAGCTGAACGTCGGCAGCACGCCGAGCTTCTGGAGCTGCTCCTGCACCTTGGGATCGTTGATCGCGCGGCCCGCGGCGGCGTTGAGCTTCGTCACGATGTCGGGCGGAATTCCCGCAGGGCCGACGAGCCCGATCCACGAGTGCACGGTGAACTGCGCAAAGCCCTGCTCCTTCATCGTCTTCACGTCCGGCAATTCGACCCAGCGACGCTCGTTGGTGGTGGCGATGATGCGGGTCTTGCCGGCTTTGGCGAGCTCGACGGTCTCGCCGGCGATCATGAGCGGCACGTGCCCGGCGGCGAGGTCGACGAGCGCGGGGCCGCTGCCCTTGTACGCCACGTGCACGAGGACCGTGCCCGACGCGATCTGGAACAGCTCGCCGGCAAAGTGCCCATACGTGCCCACACCGGAGGTCGCGAAGCCGAGGGTGTTGGGCTTTTCCTTGGCAAGCTTCACGAGCCCTGCCACGTCGGTCACGTTGAGCGAGGGGTGCGCGGCAATGAACGTGAAGCCTTCGACCAGGTTCGCGATCGGGGTGAAGTCCTTCTGCGGATCGTACGGCAGCTTGCGGTCGACGTTGGGCTGGATCGCGTGCGTGCCGGCGGAGTTGATCAGCAGCGTATAGCCGTCGGGAGCCGACTTCGCGACGAGGTCGGAGCCGATGGCGCCGCCCGCGCCGGCGCGGTTCTCGACCACGAACGGCTGGCCGAGCTCGGCGCCCATGCTGTTGGCGAGGATGCGCGCGATACCGTCGACGCGCCCGCCGGGCGCGAACGGCACCACGATGCGCACGGGCTTCGACGGAAACGTCTGCGCCAGCGCTTCGAAGGACACGCAGGCGGCGGCCAGCGCCGCGGCGAGCGCGGCGATTCGGGCGATGGACGGCATTGCCTCTCCTATTGGGCTTTCACGTTCGCCTTCTTGATCACCGCCGCCCAGCGCGTGCCGTCGCTCTTGATGAGATCGGCGAACTGCTTGGGCGTGGTGACGTACGACTCGGTGCCGGTGGCGAGGAAGCGCTGCTGGATGTCCGGCCGCGCGATCACCTTGGCGATCGCGTCGTGCAGCTTGGCGACGGTTTCCGGCGGCGTGCCCGCCGGCGCCACGAATCCGTACCAGGCGCTGACGTCGATGTCCTTCATGCCGAGCTCGGTCACGGTCGGCACGTCGGGAAGCTGCTTCATGCGCGCAGGCCCGGTGACCGCGAGCGCGCGCAGCTTGCCCGACTGGATGTGCGCGATCATCGGCGGCAAGCCCGAGATCGCCATCTGCACCTGGCCGGCGAGCAGCGCGGTGATCGCTTCCGCGTTGCCCTTGTAAGGGATGTGCACGATGTTGATGCCGGACGCCGACCCCAGGAGCTCGCCGGCCAGATGTGCGGTGCTGCCGATCCCGCTCGACGACGCGTAGCTGATCGTCCCCGGCTTGGCCTTGGCGAGCGCGATGAGCTCGGGCAGCGTGCGCGCGGGCACGTCGGCGTTGATCACGATCACGTTCGGCCCGATGCCGTACTGGCCGATCGCGGCGAAGTCCTTGTTCGGGTCGTACGGCACCGTCGATCCGATGAGGTAGGGATTGATCGTCATCGGGCCCGTGGTGCCGACGCCGATGGTGTAGCCGTCGGGCGGCGCCTTGGCGACGAAATCGAGGCCGATCGCGCCGCCGGCTCCCGACTTGTTCTCGACCACGACCGTCTGGCCGAGGGCTTCGCCCAGCGGTCCGGCCAAAAGGCGCGCGTGCAGGTCGACCGTGCTGCCGGCGGAGAAGGGCGAGACGATGTGGATCGGCTTAGCGGGCCAGGACTGCGCCGCGGGGGCAGCCGCGGCCAGGGCGAGCGCGAGGGCGGCGAACGATTTTACGGCGTGACAGAAGCGCATGGTACCTCCGCTAGAACGTCGGACAACGCGAGGGCGAGCTTGTCGACGATCTCGCCGACGTGCCGCTCGTCGATGATGTAGGGTGGGGCCAGGAGCACGTGGTCGCCGCGCTCGCCGTCGGCGGTTCCGCTCGCCGGATAGCACACGAGGCCGCGGCGCAGCGCCGCGCTCTTGATCGATTCCGCCACCTTGCGCGCGCGCGCGAACGGCCGCTTGCTCGCGCGGTCTTCGACGAGCTCCAGTGCGAAGAAGAGGCCGCGCCCGCGGATGTCGCCGACGTACGGGTGATCGGCGAAGCGCGCCGTCAGCGCGTCGCGCAGGCGCACGCCCTGGTCGCGCACGTTGTCGAGCAGCCGGTCGCGCTCCATGCACTCGAGTACCGCAAGCGAAGCCGCGCAGGCCAGGGCGTGGCTCATGTAGGTGTGGCCGTTGGCGAGCGCGCTCGAGCCGTGCGCGAGCGGCCGCAGCACGCGTTCGCTCGCCATGGTCGCGCCGATCGGCATGTACCCGGCGCCCAGGCCCTTGCCCAGGGTGATGATGTCGGGGCACACGCCTTCGCGCGCGATCGCGAACATCTCGCCGGTGCGGCCCATGCCGCACATCACTTCGTCGGCGATGAAGAGCACGCCGTAGCGGTCGCAAATCTCGCGAATGCGCGCGAAGTAGCCCGCGACCGCGGGCACGCAGCCGAGTGTCGCGCCGACCACCGGCTCGGCGACGAACGCGGCGACGCGCTCCGCGCCGGCGGCGAGGATGGCCGCTTCGAGCTCGTCCGCCGCGCGCCGGCCGTACGCCGCCTCGCTCTCGTCCTCGCGCCGGTGCCGATACGCGAAGCACGGCGCGATGTGAGTCACCGGCATCAGCATCGGCGCGTACATCGCGCGCCGCTGCAGGTGGCCGCCGACCGCCAGCGCGCCCAGCGTGTTGCCGTGGTAGCTCATGCGCCGGGCGATGAAGTGCGATCGCGAAGGCTCGCCGCGCTCGACGAAATGCTGGCGCGCGAGCTTGAGCGCGACCTCCATCGCCTCCGAGCCGCTGCCCACGAACGCCGCGCGCCCGGCGCCGAACCCGGCGGGCGCGCCGGCCACGAGCTTCGCCGCCAGCCGCTCGGTCGGCTCGTTGGTGAAAAACGACGTGTGCGCGTACGGCAGCTTCGCGACCTGCCGCTGGATCGCGGCGATAATGTCGGGGTGCGAGTGACCGAGGCTCGACACCGCCGCGCCACCGGAGGCGTCGAGATAGCGCCGCCCTTCCCCGTCGACGAGGTATACGCCTTCGCCGCGAGCGGCCGGCGCGGGGGGCGTTCGGAGATTGCGGTGGAGCACGCTGCTCATGTCAGGTCTTCCACCGGCCGATGACCGTCCCACGACACATGAAACAGCCGCCGCCCCTCACCCCGTCCCTCTCCCCGCATGCGGGGAGAGGGGGAGTGAGCGAGGCGCGCGAGCGAAAGCGAGCAAGGCCCGAAGGGCGCGTCGCCGAGCGACCGAGGGACGACCGACGACGCAAGCGATCCGCATGCCGCAACTGCGTGCGGAGGCAGTGCCCGACAGGGCGGGTGAGGGGTGTCACGCGTAGCACCTGTTTCATCCTAGTCCTCGAATACACGCCCGGGCGACGTTTTGCCATTAAAACTTAAGTTGACTGGCAAATCAAGACGCGCTACAAGGAAGAGCCGCCTCTCCCGCTCCCGGAACCGCCCATGACCTCGAAACTCACCCGCACCACCCTCACCGGTTTCGTGCCCGCCGTCGTCACTCCGTTCAAGCCGGACGGCGCCATCGACGAGCCCGCGTTCGCCGCCCTCGTCGACTGGCTGATCGGCCTGGGCGCCACGTCGATCTGTGTCGCCGGCGACAACGGCGAGAGCTGGAACCTGGACGTCGACGAGCGCGCGCGCCTGACGCGGCTGGCCGTCGACGCCGCGCGCGGCCGGGTGCCGATCGCCACCGGCGTATCGGCGCCGTCGGCGCGGCAGACGATCAAGTACGCGCAGGCCGTGGTCGAGGCGGGAGCGCAGGGGCTTCTGGTGTTGCCGCAGCCGTATGTCCTGAAAGCCACCCGCGACGAGCTCGTGCGCCGCTTCGCGGCCCTCGCGCGCGCGGTCGACGTGCCGATCGTCCTCTACAACTCACCGCGCCGCAGCAGCGGCATCGAGCTCACGGTCGACGACGTCGACGCCATCATGAACGCGGCGCCCGTGATCGGCATCAAGGAAGCGAGCCGCGACTTCTTCCACCATACCCACATGATCGAGCGCTTTGCCGGCCGGATGTCGATCATGGTCGGGCCATGCCACTTCATCCTGCCGGGACTCGCACTCGGCGCCCACGGCTACATCGCGACCGGGCCGGAGCTCCTGGGCAAGCTCGCGGCGCGCCTGCCCGAGATCGCCCGTGCGGCGCCGGGAGCCGAATACGCGGACGCGCACTTCAAGCTCACCAGGCTGTACGAGATGATGATGGGCACGGGCACCTGGCCCTCGGCGCTCAAGGCCGCGCTCAACTTGATCGGACAACCCGCGGGCGTGCCGCGGGAGCCGGTGATGCCGCTCGCCGGCGCGGAGCTCGAGAAGGTCACGCGCGTCATGCGCAGCTGCGGGCTCGTTGCATGACCCGGCGCACGACCGCCGCTGCGCGCAAGGCGACGCAGCCGCGGCACAAGAACCACGACATCTATTTCGTGCCGGGCCTGCGCCGCGGCCTGCTCGTGCTGGAGGCGCTCGCCGCCGAGGGCCGGCCGATGAGCGTGGCCGATATCGGCAAGCGCATCGGCCTCACGCGCTCGTCGATGTTCCGCCTCGCGTACACCTTGCAGCACATGGGTTTCGTGGAGGAGATCGCGGACTCGAAGCTCCTGCGCCTCGGCGCGCGCGTGCTGAACATCGGCTATGCGTACCTCGCGTCGCAGACCCTGATCGAGCTCGCGCGGCCGGACTTGGAGCTCCTGCGCGACCGCACCAGCGTGTCGTCGCACCTTGCGATCCTCGACCGCGGCGAGATCCTGTACCTGTCCTGCATGCAGACCAAGTCGGGCTTCCTGTCGACCATGAACGTCGGCACCCGCCTGCCCGCATACGCGACCCCGATGGGCTGGCTCCTGCTGTCGGACAAGTCGGCGCGCGAGCTCGCGACGCTCTACCCGGCCGGCTCGTTCGTGCCGCTGACCGACCAGACGCCGCGCAACGCGGCCGAGCTCGCGCAGCGTATCGCCACCGCGGTCGCCGCCGGCCACGCGATCAGCCACGGCGCGGTGGAGCCCGGAGGCAGCTCGATCGCCGCGCCGGTGCGCGACCGCGACGGGGCCGTGGTCGCGGCGATCGACATCTCGGCGCCCGACTCCGCGTTCAAGCCCGGCGCCTTCGAGACCCGCGACGTGCACGAGGTCATGGACACCGCCGCGCGCATCTCGGCGCGCCTGGGTTACGTCACGCCGCCGCGGCAAATCGCGCAGGATCGAACAGCGGCAGCGCGGGCTCGATCCCGAGCATGAGCTCGGCGACGAGCGGGCCGATGCACGGCCCGATGGTGTAGCCGCCGCGCACGCACGCGAGCAGGTACGCGTCCGCCACGCCGGGCAGCGCGCCCGCGAGCGGGTAGTAGTCCGGAACGTGCGCTTCGAATCCGGTCCAGCTGCGGATCACGCGAGCGTGCGCGATGGCCGGCACCGCGTAGCGCGCGAGCTGCAGGTTCTGCAGCAGCGTGTCGGTCGCCACTTCGCCGCGCCCCTGCTCGGGCGAGCCGCGGCCCTGCCAGCCGCCGCCGATGAGATAGCTGCCGTTGCCTTTCTGCTTGAGCGTGAGGAGGCCCGTCGCGTGGCCGATGCCGGAGGACAGGCGGACCGGCCCGGCTTCCGTAACGCTCACCGTGTTGACGTTGACGTCGATCGGCAACGCCACGCCCAGCAGCGCGGCCACCCCGCGCGTCCACGCGCCGGCGGCGATGAGGATCCGCTTGCCGGCGAAGGTCTTGTCGCGCGCGCGCACGCGAAAGCCGGGCTCGATCGCGTCCACCGCCGCGTGCTCGGCGACCTCGATGCCCGCTTCGCGCAGCAATGCGCGCAGGTACGCGCCCGTGCGGGTGGAGTCGGCATGGCCGTCGGCGGCGCAGAAGCTCGCGGCCACGATGCGGTCGGACAATGCGGGCTCGCGGGCGCGCACCGCGGCCGGCGACACCATCTCGATCGGTGCGCCGGCCTCTGCCTTCATCGCCATGCGCTCCTCGAGAAGCTGCGCCTCGCGCGCATTGAACGCGAGCGTGTAGCCTCCCGTCTGCTTGAAGCCGACCGCGTCGCCTGCGGCGCGCCACCAGGCGTGGCCGCGCATCGCGTACGGCATCAGGCGCACGCGCTTGATCGACAGCGACAGCGTGCCGGCGTTGACGCCGGAGGCGCCGGCCGCGAGCGACTCGCGCTCCAGCACGATCGCGCGCATGCCGCCCTGCGCCGCGCGCAGCGCGGCGGTCGCGCCCATGATGCCGCCGCCGATGACGATGAGGTCGTACGAGCTCACAACGGAGAAGGCGCCGCGATCGGCAGCGCCTCGTAGTCGAACGCGCCCGCGAGCGCGTCGAGGTCGACCGGCCGCAGCGGCGGGCGCCCGGTCGCCTGCCCGACCGCGTCGCGCGCAACGCCCAGGCGCGCAGCGACCAGCCGCGCGGCGGCGTCCTCGCACAGGCGTCCGCCGCACGGTCCCATGCCGCAGCGGGTGGCGGTCTTGAGCTCGTTGAGCGTGGCGCAGCCGCCATCGATCGCGGCGGCGAGTGTCGCCCGGGTCAGGCCTTCGCACTGGCACACGAGCGTGTCGGCGGCAATCGCCGCGGCCGGCGCAACCGCGACGCGCGTCACGCCCAAGCCGAAGCGCGCCGCCCTGTCGCGCTGGCGCTTGAGCGGCGCGGCGGCTCTGCGGAACGCGGCGTCGTCGAGGCGTCCGAGGTCGCGCGCGGCGGACAGCGCCGCGATGCGTCCCGACAGCGGCGCCGCGGCCGCCCCCGCGATTCCGGTGCAGTCGCCCGCCGCGAACACGTGGTCGCGATCGCACCGCTGGTCGTCGTCGACCACGACGTGCCAACCGCCGCGCTCGGGCGTGTACGCGTGCGAAGCGCCGATCAGGCGCGTCGCGTCGGTCGCGGGCATGAGGCCGTAGCCGCAGCACACGGCGTCGGCGCGCAGGATCAGGCCTCCCGAGACCTCGACAGCGAGCGACGGCGGCTCGCCGGCGACACGCGTCAACGTGCGCGAGAAGTGGTACGGCACGCCCGCGCGCATCATCGTGCGGCGCCATGCAAGCCCGCGCGCCACGAGGTCCGGCCGCGACGCGAGTGCTGGCACTTGCGCAAGCCACGCGGCCCTCGGCTGCGAATCGACCACCGCCACCACGCGCCCGCCCGCCTCGACAATCGACTTCGCCACGAGCAACAGCAAGGGACCGCTGCCGGCCACGACCA
Organism: Burkholderiales bacterium; assembly: GCA_020845855.1. Taxonomy (GTDB): domain Bacteria; phylum Pseudomonadota; class Gammaproteobacteria; order Burkholderiales; family Casimicrobiaceae; genus VBCG01. The sequence continues at coordinate 8,195 of JADLEZ010000047.1, read as the reverse complement.
CCTCGCGCCCCGGTAGCATGCGCTGCGCCTTGAGGAGGATAGTGGCCGCGGCAAGCCCGATCACGCCTGGCCGGTCCCAACCTGCGAACGGGTGATGGCGCTCGGTGGCGCCGGAGGCGACGATCAGCGCGCGCGCGCGCAGGCAGCGCGCGCCGTGGGGGTCGAGGGCGTGCACGAGCCAGCGCTCATCCACGCGTTCCACGCTCCATACCCGCGTGTCGAAGCAGCGCTCGATGCCGGCCGCGCCCACCGCCGCGCGCAGCGCGTCGCCCTCGCCGCCGTCGCCCGCGATACCGGGTGCGACGCGAAAGACCTGCCCGCCCGCGGCGGCGGCTTCGTCGACCAGCACGGCGCGCAATCCCTGCGCCTGCGCTTCGAGCGCCGCGGTGGCCCCCGCGGGACCGGCGCCCAGCACCACGACGTCGAACTCGTCGGCGCGCGGCGCGGCAGGGGATGTCGCTGCCGTTGCCGCCGGCGGCGCCGTGCGCACCTCCATTCCGGCGCGCACCGCCGCACGGCAACTCTCCACCCGCCTGCCGTCGATCCACAGCGCGCATTGCTGGCACACGCCCATCGCGCAGAACAGCGCACGCGACGGCGGTTGCCCGGGCTTGCGCTCGCCGCTCCAAGCGCGCACACCCGCGGCCCACAGCGCCGCGGCCACGCTCTCGCCTTCGTGGGCCTCGATCTCGCGCCCGTCGAAGGTGAAGCGCACGAGGGCACCGCGCGCAACGCCGGCGATGCGCAGGTCAGCGGAAGTCATGGACGAGCATGAGCGATAGACGCATGACGTGGTGTCCGCATAGGCTGTCGGGTCGCATACCGCGCGCTACTGAACCGGCCGCGCGAGCGGCCTGTGATCGGCGTGCTTCCATGAACCTGCTACGCGGAAAGCGCACGGCCGCCCGAAGCTTTCCGCGCTGATTCTACCGGGCGCAAATCGGTCAGCGCGCCGCGAAGCGGCCGCGGCCAAGCGATTTGCGCACGAACGCCTAGTTCGTCTTCATCGCCTTGGTCGCCTGGATTACGGGACCCCACTTTGCCCGCTCGTCCAGCACGAGCTTCGCCATCTCCTGCGGCGTGGACAGCTGCGGCGTGATGCCGCGAGAGACGAGCGTGTCGCGCACCTCGGGCTTGTCGAGCGCGCTCTTGAGTGCGGCGCGGATCTTGGCGATGATCTCCGCTGGCGTGCCCGCGGGGGCGAACATCGCGAACCAGGCGTACATCTCCGCCCCGACGATGCCCGCTTCACCCGTGGTCGGCACGTCGGGAAGCTGCGGCTCGCGCGTGGTCATGGCGGTAGCGAGCGGGCGGATCTTGCCCGCCTTGTACAGGCCGACCAGCGGCGGCAGGCCGCCGGGGAAGATCTGCACGTCGCCTTGCAGAAGCGCGGTCATCGCCTCCGCCGTGCCCTTGTACGGCACGTGCACCAGGTCGATCTTGGCCGCGGACTTGAGCGCCTCGCCGCCCAGGTGGTTGGTCGTGCCGATGCCATCGGAGGCGTAGTTGAACTTGCCGGGCTGCGCCTTCGCCTGCGCGACGAACTCCTGCAGCGTCTTCGCCGGGTTCTCCGCGCGCACCCAGAGCACGATCGCGCTGCTGCCGAACACGGCGATGGGGGCGACGTCCTTCACCGGGTCGTAGCTCATGCCGTCGACCAGGAACGGATTGATCGCGAGCGGGCCGCGCGCGCCGATACCGATGGTGTAGCCGTCGGGCGGCGACTTCACCACCGAGTCCACACCGACGTTGCCGCCCGCACCCACCTTGTTTTCCACGACGATCGGCTGGCCGAGCGCGTCGGCCATCGGCTGCGCGAGAAGCCGCGCGATGAGGTCGATCGAGCTGCCGGGCGGGAACGGGGCCACCAACCGGATGGGCTTGGTCGGCCAGGCCTGGCCCTGCGCCGCGGCCGGCCCGATTGCCATGCCGGCGATGAGCAACGTGCCCAAGACCACCGCCGCGGTACTGCGCCATGTCGCAAGGGGATTCATCGCTCGCTCCTTGGGTCGGGGAATCCGATGGCGGCATTTTATCTACAAAACGGCGGTTTGCAAGCGAAACGGCACGCCGCTCGCGGAAAACCCTCGCGGCGTGCCTGCGCCCGGACGGAAAGACGTCCTGGCTGCCGGCCCGGAACGCATGCTCAGCGAGTCCGCCGGCGTTGGCTCAGGACCCGGCCCGCGGCCAGCTCGCGCAGGAACTCGTGCAGCGGGAGGATGCGGATAGGGCCGTCCCGCTGCGCGCTGTCGCCAAGATAGACCCCCCAACAACTCGCGATCGCCCCTACCCGGTGCAATTCGACGAGGCCGCGACCGTGCTCGGAGCGCCAACGGGCGCTCGCCTTGACTTCGATTCCGACGGCGAGGCCGCCGCGACGCCATACGAAGTCAACCTCGGTGCCGGAAGGCGTTCGATAGTACGAAAGTTCGCCGCCGCAGTCCGAGTAGGCGATCTGCGCACGCAGCTCGTGCAACACCCAGGTTTCGAGCAGCACGCCTCGCTCTGCCGCGTCCAGAGGCTCCCGCTGGCGTCCCGACAACGCCCGCACGACACCGGTATCGAACAGGTAGAACTTGGGATGGCTGACTTCCTTTACCTTCGTCCGCGGGCGCCACGACGGCAGCCAGACGCCGATCAGCGTGTCCGCCAGCACCTCGAAGTAGCCCTGTACCGTGGGCCGCGCCACGGCGGCGTCGCGGGCGAGCCCGGCGACGTTGGTCACCTGGCCGTTGGCCAGCGCGGCGACCTCCAGGAAGCGAGTGAACGACTCGAGGCTGCGGACCAGCGCTTCCGCCCGGATCTCCTGAGTGAGATAGGTTTCCACATAAGCTTCGAGCAGGTCGATCCGTGCCGCATGGGCGCGCTCGCTGCGTACCAGCGGGAGGCCGCCGAAGCGCAACAGATCGTCGGTGGCGGGCGGCCCGGTCATTTCGGCGAGCGTCAACGGCAGCATGCGCCGCGTGATCACCCGGCCGGCCAGCAGGTTCACGTTCTCCCGGCGCAGCCTGCGTGCCGAGGAGCCCGTCAGCGCGAAGCGCCAATGCCGCGGCGCCGAAGTGAGCGCGTCGTGGATCTCGTTCAGAAGCGACGGCAGCTTTTGCACCTCGTCGACGACCACCCAGGACCCGCGCGGGAGGGCGTCGATCTCGCGCCGGAACGACCCCGGATCGCGCATCAGGCGCAGCAGCTCGCGATCGAGCAGGAGGTTGTACGCGTGAGCGCGGGCCAGGCGCTCACGCAGCCACGTCGTCTTGCCTGTCCCGCGTGGTCCGAGCAGGAGGAACGAGCGCGTGGGCAGCGGAAGGCGTCGTGTAAACATTGTCAGCATTATGACGGTAAAAATGCTGGCAAGCTATACAGTTGGTACCTACCGGTACGGTCGTCAGGACGGCGCGGACAGACTCTGGTCAACCTTTCCGAGTCAGTTGCGCTCGACGGTGATCACCCAGATACCCATGACGATCAAGACGATGCCCAGCACCTCGGCGCCGGTCACCGTCTCCCGGAAGAAGCGGCGCGAGAGGGCGTAGCTGAACAGGACGTCGACCAGGCTCGCGATGCTGACCTCCACCGCGCTGCGCATGGCATAGGCGGTCAGCCAGCCCATCGAGGCGAGCGTGCCCATGAGGCCGGCGAGCGTCGACAGGCGCCACTCGCCGATTACGCGCCCAAGACCCGGACGATCCTTCAGCACGAGATACGTGCCCAGCAGCGCGGTCTGAATGCACTGCGCCCACACGACCGAGTACACCCCCGCGACCCACGGCAGAGGATGGTCGAGCGCGAGCATCGCGCCCCGGAAGCCGACGCCGGAAAGCGCGTAGCAGGCGCCGGATGCGAGGCCCAGCGCCGCCCCGGCGGAGAACCACGATCCGGTTTCGAGGTCGCGCATCGCGGTCCAGCGGATGGACAGCGCGAGCACGCCGATCGTCGACAGCAGGATCGCGCCGAGTGTCGTCGGCGCCACCGGCTCGGAGAGCAGGACCATCGCATACACCGCGACCTGCAGGATCTCAGTCTTCGAGTAAGCGATGGCCACCACGAAGCTGCGCTGTCCCATCGCGGCGATGAGGAACGCGGTGGCGACGAGTTGCGCAACCGCACCCAAGCCGATCCATGCCAGGTAGCCGGCCCCTGGTCGCGGCAGCGGGACCGGGGCGATCAGCGCAACGACCATGAGGCTCAGCGCAGCGAACGGCAGGCCGTGGAGGAAGCGCACGAATGTCGCCGGCAGCACGCCGGACGAGCGCGCCAGCGTTCGCTGCGCCACGTTGCGCACGGTCTGCGCCCCCGCCGAGAAGACGACGAGCGCGATCCAGGCCCAGGGGGCTAACGGCATCGGCAAACGTCAGGGCCGCGGGATCGAAGTCCCGCGCGAACTACCGTGAGGAGCCTCCCGCCCAGCGCGCGCGCGCCGGCCAGCGCTCGACCATGTCGACGTACAGCGGGTCGATCGCGTCGGGATGTTCGGCAACGTCGCGCGCGAGCTGCCCCGGCTCGTCGTTGAAGGCGAGCAGCGCGAGGTCGGGCATCCGCATCGGGTAGAGGATGCCGTCGAGATGGTCGCATTCGTGCTGCAGGAGCGACGCCCACGCGCCATGGGCGTCTTCGCTGACGGTGGCGCCGTCGAGCCCCTGATAGCTGATGGTGATCTGCGGATAGCGCGGCACTTTACCATGCAGGCCGGGAAGCGACAGGCAGCGCTCCCACACCATGACCTTCTGCTCGGTTCTCGGCGTGATGACCGGATTGACCATCGCCGTCCACGGCCGCGGCTTGATCCCCGATCCCTTGGGGATGCGCGATTCGATCAGCCGGTAGATCACCAGGCGCTTGCTCTCGAACACCTGCGGTGCGGCGAGCCCGCCGGCGCCGATGTCCTCGAGCGTGTCCTGCATGTCGGCGGCAAGGCGCCGGATCTCCGGTGCGGTCGGGTCCTCGATGCGCGCGGCGACCCGCGAGAGCACCGGGTTGCCCATCTTGGCGATGCGCAGGACTGCCATGGCTCGCTCCTTGTCGGCCCGGTGCGGCTCGCCTCAGCCCAGCGCGGGCCTCGTCTCCAGCGCGCGCTGAATCGTCTGCCTCGCCTCGGCGAGCTCCTGCCCCTCGAGCTGGAGACGCGGCGGGCGCACGCGAGCATTCCCCATCCCCGTCATCTCCTGCACGAGCTTGGTGAGCTGGATGAGCTTCGGCATGGTATCCAGGCGAAGCAGCGGCAGGAACCATTCGTAGAGACGATACGCTTCGTCCCAGCGGCCGGCGCGGGCGAGATCGAAAAGGCGCACCGACTCCTTGGGCAGTCCATTGACCAGCCCCGCGATCCAGCCGGTCGCGCCGGCGGCGATGGATTCGACGATGAGGTCGTCCACGCCCGCGAGCACCTTGATACGGTCGTGCAGCAACGCGCGAATGGCCGTCACGCGGCGCACGTCGGCGCTCGATTCCTTGATCGATACCAGATTCGCATGGCGCTTGCACAACTCGGCCACCTGCTCCGGCGGGAAATCGGTCGTGTACGCGATCGGATTGTTGTACAGCATGCAGGGCAGCGGGGTAGCGGCGATCACCGCGCCGACATGCGCCATCATCTCGCGGGCGTCGGTCGAATAGACGTACGCGGGCAAGACCATCAGCCCGGCGCAACCCTCGTCAGCGGCCATGCGGGCTAGCGCGACGGCGTCGGCGGTGCTCAGCGCCGCCACGCCGGACATCACGCACTTCCGGGGCCCGGCCGCGCGAACAGCCGTGCGCATCACGGCCCGCTTCTCGTCGGTCGTGAGCGTACCGCTCTCGCCGACGGAGCCGAGTACGACGATGCCGCGGCATCCCGAGTCCAGGAGAATGCGGACATGCTTCGCGAAGAAGTCGTGGTCGACCTGGCCGTCAGCGGCGAAGGGCGTGGTGATGGCGGGCACGACGCCATCCATGAATTCGTAGGGCATGGTTTGGTTCCTGGTCGGGTTGGCGGTGGGGGAGTCGAGCGCCGCGACCGCGCGTTTGGTCGCAGCGCTTGACCGAGACTGGCCCGATTATCCGAGACACCTGCGCGGCGAAGCATCGCAAGTCACGGATCGAGGGTCGCCAACGACGAAGGTACGAAGCGTACGGCCAGGTCACCCGCGCGCCGATACCGCTAAGAGCATTCCGACGCGCTTCGCGACCGCGCCCGTGGCCCCGCGTCGCTTACGAGATGACCCACTTGCTACACGACATGCCGGCCTCCACGGCACGGCCTGCTAACCGGCCGGCGCAGCGACAGCGGGCGGCGGCAATTCCATCGGCTCGGCTGCCCACGAGCTCTCCGGGTCGACCCGGCCGCGGTCGAACCAGAACTCGTCGATGAGGTCGACGACCCGGCGGCCTTCGCGCTTCCACAGCGCGAGCGCGCCCAGGTTCTCGCGCAGTTGCTCGCGCGAAGTGCAGCCGAACAGCACGTTGGCGATCGCGGGATGGCACAGGCAGAACGCGATCGTCAGTTGCGCCGGCGTCACGCCAATGGACTTGGCCACCGCGGCATACCGTGGCGCCGCTTCGGCGATCAGCGGCTGCACGTTGGCCACGTCGCGCGCGACGCCGCGGGTGAGCTCGGTGCGGCCGGCGAAGTAGCCGCTCTCGAACACGTCCGACGCCTGCAGGCGCACGCCGCTGCGGTCGAAGAAAGCGAGCCACCGCGCCGATTCGGGCTTCGTGCGCCGCGCCGGGTTGTACTTGAGCTGGGCGAAGCAAGGCGGCGGCAGTCCGTGCGCGACCGCATAGGCGTGCGCACGCTCGAGTTCGCCGACCGACCAGTTGTTGACCCCCCAGAAACGCGCCCTGCCGCCCCGGATGAGCTGGGCCACCTCCTCCACCACCACACCCAAGTCGACCGCGTCCTCCATGTCGCCGAGGGTCACGATGTCGGTGTAGTCGCTGCCCAGCCGCAGCAGCGCGTGATCCAGCTGCGCTTGCAGCGACAGGCGCGGATACGGCCACATCCACAGCTTCGCGGCCGTCATGTAGCGCTCGCGCGCGATGCCGGTGGCCCGCATCGCTTGCGCGAACACGACGTCGGTCCAGACCCGGCCATGGCGGATGTTGGAGAGCGGATGGCGCTGGCTGTAGCGGCCGTAGACGCCGACGTCGAACAGCGTCATCCCGCTCTCGTGCGCGAGCCGCAGCAGCGCCACCACCTCGTCGAAATCCATCCGATCGTAGGTGTACCAGGAGCCCAGGGCCAGCAGCGGCAGGTCGGGTCCGCCGGCCACGGCGCGGTGCGGCACGACCGTCGGGTTCACGCCTTCACTCACGAGATGACCCATTTGCTCCAGGCCTCGCTCACCCGTTGGCGGTTGTCGGCCCACCAGCGCGCGTCCTTGACGATGCCGCGCGAGGTGGTCCACGGCTTGCCGCTCGCCGGATCGATCAGCTCGGGCGCGATGCTGCCGTAGGCCTTGCGGTTGATCGGCAGCTCGCGGTTGGCGCCCAGCCAGCGCTCCTGCACCTTCGGGCTCAGCGTGTAGTCGACGAACATCTTCGCCGCGTTCATGTTGCGCGTGTCCTTGACGATCGACGTGGAAGTCAGGTTCACGAGATTCTGGTTCCATGCGATCGCCACCGGCGCGCCCTTGTCGCGCGCGGCCTGGGCACGGCTGCTCCAGATCGCGCTCAGCACGGTCTCGCCGTCGGTGAGCATCTGCGCCGACAGCGCGCCCGAGTCCCAGAACTTGACCACGTAGGGCTTGACCCGCGACAGCGACTTGAACGCCCGCGGGATGTCGATCGGGTAGATCTTGTCCGGCGCGACACCGTCGGCGAGAAGCGCGAACTCGAGGTTCGCCACACCGCTTTGCATGTCGGCCAGGCCGCGCCGCCCCGGGAACGCCTTGCCGTCCCAGAACTCGGCCCAGTTGCGCGGCACCTTGTCGGCGCTGACCGCCTTGGTGTTGTAGCCCAATACGTCGGCGTAGACCGTCATCGCGACGTGGAACTTCGTCTTGCCGAAGGGCTCGAGGTCCGCCGGGTCGGTGAACTTGAACTCGTGGTAGGGGATGGGCGCGAGCGCGCCCGCATCCTCCAGCAGCCACAAGATGTCCGGGCCGGTCTCGATGACGTCCAGGTCGGGGCGTCCGGCCTTGAACATCGCCACCAGCTTGCCCGCGCTGCTCGGCACCGGCACGACCTCGATGCCGGTCTCCTTGCGAAACGGCTCGTAG
>JADLEZ010000046.1 GCA_020845855.1 Burkholderiales bacterium | reverse complement strand
GCGGCGTCAGCCCGGCCATGAGGCGCAGGATGGTCGACTTGCCCGATCCCGATTGACCGAGGAGCGCGAGCATCTCGCCGTCCCGGACCTCGAGGCTCACGTCGTCGAGAATGGTCACCGGCGCGCCCGCGTCGGCGCCCGCGTACCACTTCGACGCGTGGCGCAACTCGAGAAGCGGCGCTTGCGCCGCCCGCGCACCGTCCGCTGCGTTACCGGCAACCGCGACTTCGATCATCGATTTCCTCCCGGCAGCACCTTGCGTAACGCCGGCGCGTCGCCTCGCGTCGGTCGCGCGGGGACGCGCGCTGCGCGCCTCCCTCGGCTTCGCCTCGGCCCCCGCGCTCACTCCTCGGCTCCTTGGTCCGCCAGCGCGATACGCAGCAGCACGTGTCGCCTCGCGTCGGTCGCTCGGCGCCGCGGCCTTCGGCCCTTGCTCGCTTCGCTCGCCCGCCTCGCTCACTCCAGCCTGAACCGGCGTTCGGCCAGATCGTACAGCCGGCGCCAGAATACGCGGTTGATCACGACCACGAACAGCGCCATGACAACGATGCTGAAGTAGATGGCGGGCTGGTCGCCCTTGGCGGTCGCTCGCGCGATATAGGCGCCGAGCCCGTCGGCGACCAGCTTTTCGTTGCCCCAGGCGGCGACCTCGGCCACGATGCTCGCATTCCATGCGCCTCCGGTCGCCGTGACCGCGCCGGTGACCCAGAACGGGAAGATCGCGGGGATGATCAGCGTCTTCCACAGCCGCCATCGCCGCAGGCCGAACAGCAGCGCGGCCTCGCGCAAGTCGGTCGGAATCGCCATGGCGCCGGCGATCACGTTGAACAGGATGTACCACTGCGTGCCGAGCGCCATCAAGAGCACGCTTCCGAAGTCGAGCGGGACGTGCGAGGCGACGAAGAAGCCGACCATGAACGGAAACGTCATGTTCACCGGGAACGACGCCGCGATCTGCGCCAGCGGCTGGGCGATGCGCGCGACCCGCGGACGCAGGCCGATCCAGACTCCTACCGGTGTCCAGATCAGCGTGGCGATGGCGCTCATCGCCACCACCCGCAGCAGCGTGAGGCATCCGAGCCACATCACGTGCAGCATCTCTCCTGCCGTCAATTGCGTCCGAATCTCGCTTGCGATGCGGTACGCGTCGACGGCGAGCCAGGCGATGGCCGCGGCGGCGGCGACCCACAACGCCATCCAAAGCAAGGCCTTCGACGCCTGCGGCACGCGCACGATCGCCTGGTCGGCGAGGTCGCTGATCAGCACCGACGCGTGCCGGGTGAAGTTGCCGGCGGCGCGGCCGACGTGCTCCGACAGCCAGGTCAGGACATACGAGCGGCGCAAGAGGTCGAGCACCCACGACGTTGGAATGTCCTTGCCCTCGGTCTGCTCGAGCTTGAACTTCTCGGCCCAGGCGACCAGCGGCCTCCACAAGAGCTGGTCGAGAACGACGATGGTGACGATCATCGCCGCAATGGCGTAGACCGCGGCCCGCGTGTCGCCCGCCTCGGCCGCGGTCGCCATGTACGAGCCCAGCCCCGGCAGCTTGATGTTCTTGTTGAGCACCGAGATCGCCTCGCTCTGGGTGACGAAGAACCAGCCGCCGCCGAAGCTCATCATCGAGTTCCACATGAGCCCGATCGCGGACGATGGCAGCTCGAGCCTGGTGAAGCGCTGCCAGCGGTTCATGCGGTAGACCGAGGCAACTGCCTTGAGGTCGTCCGGTATGGTGACCAGCGAGTGATAGAAGCCGAACGTCAGGTTCCACGCCTGCGCGGTGAAGGTCGCGAAGATGCTCGCGAGCTCCACGCCGAGCAGGCTGCCCGGGAACAGCGAGAGGAAGCCGGTGAGGGTGATCGACAGGAAGCCCAGCACCGGCACCGATTGCAGCACGTCGAGCAGCGGCAGCATCACCTTGCGCGCGGGCAGGCACTTGGCGGCGATGTATCCGTAGACGAACGTGAACAGCAGCGCGGCGACGAACGCGAGCATCATGCGCAGTACGGTGCGCGCGGTGTAGTAGGGGATCAGCGCGACGTCGAGCGAGATTGCCGGCGCGTGCAGTTCGTCGAAGCGCACGCGCATGTCGCCGCCGAGCGTGATCACGAGCCATAGCAGCGCGAAGATGGCCGCGAGGACGAGCGCGTCCACCCAGCCCAGTCGCCAGCTCCGTTCGACCTGCTGGCCGGTGGTTTCGGGATAAGCGCGCGTCATCGCCCTGGCCTTGCACGAGGTTCGGGGGACATTGTCTGTTAGCCGTCATGCCCACCGCAATCGGGTGCGACGACAGCGGTGCAACGCGCGCCCTTGCGGCGCGCCCGAGGTTCGGCGCTTCGACGATAGCGAGGCTGCCGGCGCGGCGCTAGAATCGTTGCGATGTCATTCAACGCGAAACGCATTGTCGCCCTGTTCCTCGCGGTCGGCACCGTGCCGACCCTCGCGGACGGCCCGGTGCAACTCGACCCGTTCGCGATGGCGACGAGCGGCCACCCGAACTGTCCGCCGGTGGCGCCGCCGCTCCTGACGCGAGAGCAGGTCGAACGCTCGGCCCACGCACGCGCCGAGCGGGGCACGCGCTGCGCGATGGAGGGCACCTGCGAGCCCGGCGGCGCTTACCGCCGCGACCCCGAGATCAACGAAGCCGTCCGCTCGGCGATCGCGGGGGATCACCGCTTCGCGGGAACGTCGATCGGGGTGACGACGTCGCGCGGCTGGGTGACGCTGCAAGGTTGCGTGCGCAACGCGCGGCAGCGCGACCAGCTCGTCGCCGTCGTCAAGCGCCTGCCGCGCGTGGCGCTCGTGTTCGACGAGACGCGCACGATCGCGGTAAAGGCATCTCCTCGCCGGCCGGTTTCCTGATCGACCTGACCGCCGGGTCGCTTGGTCGCCTTGCCGTCGCCTTCCTCTATTCGAGGTCCTGCGCTGCCTGCACGTTCGCGCGTTCCCGCAGGACACGCTCGCGCAGCGGAATTCCGAACACGATATGGAGGATCCCGCAAAGGCACAGCACGCCGATGAGCGCCGACAGCCACAAGCGCTGCGACACCGCGACCGCGGAGATCGAGCCGAACACGACGACCGAGGCGATCGCGGCGAGCTTGGCGCGCCGGGCCATGCCGAGCCCCGCCCGGTAGTCGGCAACCATCCCACCGATGCCGGGCAGTCCGAGCACCCAGCGCTCGAACCGCGGGCTGGATCGCGAGAACGAGTAAGCCGCGGCGATGAAGAACACGACCGACGGCAGTCCGGGAACCACCGCGCCCAGACCGCCCATGCCGACGTTGACCCAACCCACGCCGAACCAGACGAGGCGGGCCGTCCGACTGGTCGAGACGGCGCCGGGCGATAGGTCGTCGGGCGGTGGTGACAAGGACAAGGTTTATTCGGGTCGAATGAAGCTAACGACCGTAGGAACCGAGAAGGGTGAGAGCTGCTTCAGCGTGCGCATCGCGTCGGCGCGCATTGGGTCTAGCGAAACCAAGTTAACCGAAGTGTAATCGGCTCGTCAACGTCGTGTCATTGCCCGCTGGCTAGATTGACGGGCTGGCCTGATCCCGATTGGACCTCGACATGAAGCGTGTTACCTGCGCGGCCGGATTGGCCGCTTCCTTGATGCTTTCCGCGCCGTCCTCGCTGGCGGCGACGGTTTTCGTCGCCGACGAAGGCGCAAGCAGCGTCACCGCGATCGACAGCCTCACGGGCAAGTCGGAGCGGCTCGAGATCGAGGTGGCGCCGCATAACGTGGACCTGACGCCGGACGGCAAGACGGTGCTCGTCGTCGGGACCGCCGCGAATCACCACGGCCACGGAAGCGGCGCCGCTGCCACGGGGAAGCTCCTGCTGCTGGAGACCAACGGCCTCGAGATGAAGCCTCGCGCATCGATCGAGATCGGCGGTCACCCTGGCCACGTCGTTCCCGACCTCACCGGTCGCCTCGCTTACGTCACGGACGCGGAGACGAACTCGGTCGTGGTCGTCGACCTTGCCGGCAACCGGGTGAAGGAGCGCGTCAAGGTGGACCGGTATCCCCATGGCCTTCGCCTCTCTCCGGACGGCAGGACGCTTGCCGTTGCCAACCGGGACGGCGGCACCGTCAGCCTCGTCGATACTTCCGACACTTCGCGAGTCTCGTCGATAGTGGTGGGCAAGGCGCCCGTGCAAGTGGCCTTCGATCCGCCCGGCCGCACGCTGTTCGTCACGCTGAGCCAGGAGAATCGGGTCGCGGCGATCGACCTTGCCAGTCGGCGCGTGAAAGGACGCTACCCGGTAGGTGACGGCCCGATTCAGGTGTCGGTGTCGCCGGATGGCACCAAGGTGGTCGTCGCCAACCAGGGCACCAAGGCGCGCCCCGGCCGCACCGTTTCCATTCTCGACGCCGGCACAGGCAAGGCGCTCGCGAATGTCCCCGTCGGCAGCGGAGCCCACGGCGTGGCTATCTCGCGCGACTCCCAAACGGCCTTCGTGACCAATACGTTCGACAGTTCACTGTCGATCGTCGACATTGTCGCCGGCAAGGAGGTCGCGAAGCGGGCGACCGGTGCGGAGCCGAACGGGGTTGCCGTCCGCTAAATCGCAGGAGGTGGCACATCATGATAAACGGAATCGTCAACCTGATCGCGCTGTACGTGCTTGCCTTCGCCGACTGCCCGAGCTCGAGACGCGCCGACAAGGTGTAGATGTCCGCTCGACGCTTGTGCTGTTGCATTGTTTGCGAGCCTCCGTCGGTGTTCGGCCGGACGCGCTGTCACCGCGCCAGCCCACGATACGGGATATCCAAGCCGAACGCCGACACGACGTCCGACGCCATTCGACGCACGCACCAGCGCGCGTACTTCCGTGCGAGCCACTGGGCGAATCGGCCGCGGTGGGCACCCGGCAGCGCGTAGTCGATGCGAATCGATGCCAGCGATTGCCGTGGGGCGCGGTCGATCGTCACGCTCATCCGGTATCGACCGACGACGAGCAGGCGCGGTTCGCCCACCGTCTGCCAGCGCTTGATCGTCGGGGGATCGCGCTCGGTCACCTCGGCCCTTACATGTAGCGGAATTCCGAACGCGCGTCCGGTGAGCGATACGCGCGAGCCCGTACGTCGACCGCCGTGCCGGTCCATGTCGAGGCGCATGCGGCCGCCACCCATCATCCACGTCCGGCGGCCCATGTGCCCGGCAAGCCTCGCCGGCTCGTCGACGAACGCGAATACCTGCTCGCGCGGGGCGCCGACGGCCACGATCGCCTCCTCGAAAAAGGGCAGGGTCGCGCGCGGTGTGGGAGTCGGCATGTCTTGCGGTGCGCCCAAGGTTTCGGTGGCGGTATCATTGTCGGAGTCGAACGCTGACCACGACCTTACCCCGGCATTACGTTCGTGCAAGCTCGCAACGGCTTGCCGGCGGACGACACGAAGCAATCGACGGGCTGATCCGGCGTTCGGGCCGCGCGCTTCCGCGTACTTGCTTGAAGGGGCCTGCCCGTGCGCATCCTGATTGTCGAAGACGAGCCAGCGGCGGCGAGCTATCTCAAGAAGGGACTCACCGAGGCGGGCTTTGTCACCGATTGGGCCAAGGACGGGGCGGACGGCCTGCATCTGGCCGTCGGCGAGGAGTACGACCTCGTCATCCTCGACGTGATGCTGCCCGGGATGAACGGGTGGGAGGTGTTGCGCGCCTTGCGAGCGGCGGGCCGCGAGACGCCCGTCCTGTTTTTGACGGCGCGCGACCAGATCGAGGACCGGGTGAAGGGACTGGAAAGCGGCGCCGACGACTACCTCGTCAAGCCGTTCGCCTTCGCCGAACTTCTGGCACGCGTGCGCATTCTCGTGCGCCGGGCGGGCGCCAAGCAGCCGGTGACGTTGCGCGTCGGCGACCTGGAGATGGACCTGTTGCGGCGGCGCGTCGTGCGCGCCGGGCGGCGCATCGACCTGACGGCGAAGGAGTTCGCGCTACTCGAGCTCCTGCTGCGCCGGCAGGGCGAGGTGCTGACGCGCTCGCTGATCGCCTCGCAGGTCTGGGACATCAATTTCGACAGCGATACCAACGTCGTCGAGGTCGCCATCCGGCGCTTGCGCGCCAAGATCGACGACGAATTCGCCACCAAGCTCATCCGCACGGTTCGCGGCATGGGTTACGTGGTCGACGAGCAGGACGCTGGTTGAGGAGCCGAGCGCCGGTGAACGCGGGCGGCCTGCGCAGTGGCGCGCGCTCGATTCGCGCCCGGATCACGGCGTTCATCGTGCTGTCGTCGTTGCTGCTGTTCAGCGGATTCGCGTACGTCGTGCGCCAATCCGCGCAAGCGCACTTCGCGGAGCTCGACAACGCGGAGCTCGACGGCAAGATCGCACTCGCCCGGTCGGTGATCGAAAAGATCCGGACCCCCGCCGATATCGAGAGCGCGCGAAAGAGCCTTGCGACCGCCCTCGTCGGCCATCCCGGAGTCACGATCCGCATCGTTGGCAAGGATGGCGCCGCGCTGGTCGCGCTCGTCAATCCGCCGCAGCGCACCGGGCACGGCACGCCGGACCTGCGCACCCGATCCGAGCGGTTCTCGAATCCGGTGCTGGGCGACGTCCGCATCGAAGCCGCGCTCGACTTCTCCCACCACGAGGCGTTTCTCGACGAGCTGCTGACCACGCTCGTCATCGCCGTCGTCGTGGCGGTGCCGCTCGCCGGCCTGCTCGGATGGCTCGTCGCCGGGCGCGCGCTGCGGCCGGTCGCGCAACTGACGCAAAGGGCGAAGGCCGTGTCCGCGCAGAACCTACAGGGCCGGGTCGATGCCCATCCGGTTCCACCCGAGCTCGAGGAGCTCGCGAGCGCGTTCGATGCGATGCTCGCGCGCCTGCACGATTCGTTCGAGCGCCTGGACGACTATTCGGTGGACCTCGCGCACGAGCTGCGCACGCCGCTCAACAACGTCATCACCCAAACCGAAGTGGCCTTGTCGCGAACGCGAGACGCCGAGGAGTATCGGGAGACCCTCTATGCGGCGCTCGAGCAGTGTCGCCGCCTCGCGCGGATGATCGCGGACATGCTGTTCATCGCCCGGGCCGAGAAGGGCCTCCTCGTTCCCGAGCGGGTGGACGTGGACCTCGCGGGGACCGCCGGCAAGGTCGTCGAGTATTTTCAGCCGCTCGCCGCGGACAGCGACGTCAACCTGGCCGTGCACGGCGCCGCCAGGATCGTCGGCGACTCGCTGATGATCGAACGGGCGATCGCGAACCTCTTATCGAACGCGATCCGGCATGCGGCGGCAGGCGCCACCGTGAATATCTCGATCGAGGCGGGCGACGACGAAGTCGTGCTCGCGGTCTTAAATCGCGGCGAGAACATTTCCGCGGACCGGATTGCACGGCTGTTCGACCGATTCTACCGGGCCGACGCGGGTCATCCGCGCGCCGGCGAAGGCACGGGACTCGGTCTTGCGATCGCCAAGGCGATCGTGGAGGCGCATGGCGGGCGGGTGCTCGCCACCTCGCGCGATGGC
>JADLEZ010000045.1 GCA_020845855.1 Burkholderiales bacterium | reverse complement strand
TCGCGTCGCGTCCGCGCGAGCGGAGCTCCGCGGTGATCATCTCCGGCGAGCGGACCTGCTCGATCGGGTCGCCGACGATGCCGTAGAGGCGCGTGCGGCCGTGGATGAAGTCGACTTCGTCGGATGGAGGAGTGCTCGTGGTCATTGGCTGAACATAACACCCTCACCCCGACCCCTCTCCCGCACGCGGGAGAGGGGAGGGCGTCCTACTCCCTCTCCCGGAAGCCGGAGAGGGGAGCGGCGTCTTACTCCCTCTCCCGCGTGCGGGAGAGGGCCGGGGTGAGGGCGCTGACTCCTATCACCTGACTCCTGTCTCCTGATCGGAGAGGGGTGCGGGTGATGGGGCCAGCGACGAGACTTCTCGCGGATCACCCCTTCTTCGCCAACCCCACCGCCTTCACCACCTCGCCGGTCTCGTTGAAGTTGGTCTCGAGGAACTTCGCGAACTCGGGCCCTTTCTTCCATTCGAGCCCGAAGCCGCGCGAGTTCATGAAGTCGTTGAACTCCTTGCTCTTGTGGATCTTCTCGATCGCGGCGGTAAGCTTCGCCGTCACGTCGGCGGGCATGCCCTTCGGGCCGACGACCGCGCGCCATGCGCCGCCGATGTGATCGACGCCGAGCGCTTCCCTTACCGTCGGAATGTCGGGAAACGCGGGAATCCGCTGCGTGCCCTGCACGTAGAGCGAGCGTGCGCGTCCCGCCTCGATCATCGCCCGCGCCTCCGGCACCGAGCAGGGAATGAAGTCGACGCCGCCGGCGACGAGCTCCTGCATCCCCGGCGCGGCGCCGTTGCTCGGCACGATCGCGACCTTCATGGGATCGATGCCGAGCTTCATGAACAGCCCCGCCGTTGCGAGATGCCACGAGCCGCCCACACCTCCGCCGCCCGACATCTTGTACTTCTCCGGATTGGCCTTGATCGCGGCGATCGCCTCCTTCGCGCTCTTCCACGGATAGTCGGTGCGAACGTGGAAGCTCGCAGGATCGAAGTTGTACAGCGCGATCGGCGTGAAGTCGCGGTAGCTGACCGGCGACTGGCCCATGTGCGCGTACGTGCTGATCTCGAAGGTCATGATGCCGATCGTGTAGCCGTCCGCCGGCGCGGACGCGATCGCCGCGTGCCCGGTGACGCCGCCGCCGCCGACGCGATTGGCGACGTTGACCGGCTTGCCGAGCTCCTTCTCCAGCATCGTCGCGATGATGCGCCCCGTCGCGTCGGTGCCGCCGCCCGCGGCGTAGGGCACGATCATCGTGATCGGCCGCTCGGGCCATTGCGCGTTCGCGGCGAACGCAACCAGCGACAACGCCGCGAGCGCGGCGCTCCTCCAGAATCTCGCCTGCATGGGACGCCCTCTCCTGTCGCACTTCGAAAAGCGCCCGCGGCGGCTGTCCGCCGCCGATGCAGGCGCACGCCGGACCGGTGCCCGGCGTGCGCGCAAGCTTAGCGCAGCCGGCGCGCCGGCGGTGAACGACGACGCGACGATGGCGCAACGCGACTGCGTGCGCCAGTGATCGCCGCGGGCAGAGGTGGCCGCCGGGGGACCCGCCCGCGCGTGAACGCGGGCGGTTCAGCTCACCAGTTCGAGTAGATGAACGAGATGGCGAAGACGTGCGCGCCGTAGTTCGGGCTCGAAACGCCGGTCAGCAGCACGTTGTTCGACGATGTCGGCGTCGCGTTGTCGAACGCCCAGTCGTCGGTGCGCAGCCGCTCGTACCAGTAGTTGGCGCGGAAGCCGATGTTCTTCGAATGCTGGTAGCGCCCGAAGAGCTGGAACGAGTGGAGCTTCGTGCGGATGTCCGGCACCGGGGTGAACGTCAGTCCCGGTCCCGAGGCGAGGCTCGTCTTGCCGGTGCCGTCGCTGTAGACGTACTGCATCCCCGCATCCCAGCGCGCCGTCGCCGGCTGGAAGCGCAAGCCGAGGCCGACCGTGTGGTCGAAGTATTCGAGGTCCGCGAACCAGTTGCGCGCGGTGTTGTTGGCGAGGTTCGCGCCGCCCCACGAGCGGCTCGCCTGGTCGGTCGCGAAGCGCGAGTAGGTGTAGAACGCGAACGCATTCCAGCCGTCGGCGGGCACGAACGAGCCGTCCACCGTGTACGACTCGCCCTTCGCCTTCGTGCGTCCGAGGCACTCGGGCGGGAACACGAGGGTCGGAGAAACCTGGTCGTTCGGACCGCCGCAGTCCGGCCCCTTGTACCGCGTCTGGTACCAGTCGGCGCGAAAGTCGATCGTCGCGCGCTCCATCGGCGAGAAGCTGCCGGTGGCGCGCAGCGTGTCGCGCTCGAAGTCCGCGAAGAAGAAGTGACGCAGCGTCGGAACGTTGTCGGGAATCGGGTTCGCGGTGACCACTGCGGACGTGTAGCTCGCGGCGTACGGACGCGACAGGCTGTAGTCGGAGCCTTCGCGCTGGTCGTACATGTAGCGCAGCGACCCGGTGAACGACTCGGACATCACCTTGCGCAGCTCGACGGCGAGCTGGTCGTTCGTCGTCTCGCTCCGGAGCTCGTCGTGCGCCGGCTCGTAGTCGACGTCGCGCCGCTCGTACCAGCCGCGCAGCAGCAATCCGCGCGCAATCTGGTAGTCGGCGTCGATCTTGAACTTGTGCTCGGTCTGTCCGGGCGCGAGGTTGCGCCGGATGCGCGTGCTGTTCACCGTGTCGGCGATGATCGGATCCTGGTTGGTCGTGTCGCCGCCGACGTACCCGTAGACGTCCTCGGGCGTGTTGTTGTCGTGCTTCAGGAACCGGTAGTTCGCCTTGAGCGACAGCCCGCGCACCGGCCGGGCAGTGAGCCGCAGGTCGACGAGGATGTTCTCGATCTCGCCGTCGAGCGAGCTTCGCGGCAGCGGGTTGGGCACCGACAGCGTCGTGCCGGGCGTCTGCGCCGCCGTGTTGATCGTGTACGGCAGGAACTCCTCGTCCTGGCGCATCACGCTGTACGCGGCGGTGGCCGCGAACTGCGTCGTGGGATTGATCGCCCAGTTGAGCGCGCCCTGCACCTGGTGGAAGTCGTTGCTCGGCATCAGCTCGAGCCGGCCGTAGCCGGTGGGAAAGCCGCTGTTGCCCACCCAGCCGTTGATGATCTGGTAGGGGTTCTGCCAGGTGAGCGACGAGGCGTCGTTGTCGTAGCGCGAGTACCAGTACGAGACGTTCGCCTGCACGTCCTTGCTCGACCACTTCAGCATGGCGTCGACCTGCTGCGTGCGGTCGTCGAGGCCGTACGGAAGAAGCGCCGCGCGCGGATTGCCGCCGCTGTTGCCCATCACCGAGCCGATGAGGCGCGTGCCGTCGCGATCGTCCTGGCGATACTTGACCTCCGCGCTCCAGCCGCTGCCGATGTCGACCGACCCGCCGACGCGGAAGATGTCGCGCTCCTGCTTGACATCGAAGCCATGCAGGAAAGGATTGATGCGCGCGACGTTCGCCGGCGGCTGGCCGTTGATGCCCTGGAAGCCCGCGGGCAGCGTGAGCAGGTTGCCGCCGAGCCCCTCGTGGATGAACTTCGCGTCCTCGAACTGGTAGCGGTCGATCGACTGGTAGGCGGCGAACAGCTTGAACGCGCCCTGGCGGCCGTACTCGATGCCGAGGTCGCGCTTGGGCAGGCCGACGTCGTAGGCGAACCCGTTGAGGTAGTCGCGGCCATCGCCGAAGCGGCGCCGCACGTTGGCGTTGCCGACGAAGAAGGCGCTGTCGTCCTTCAGCCCGGTGAACTCGCCGAACTTGAACGAGCCGTTGTCGACGTAGCCGACGCCGGCCTCGAAGTAGTCCTGCGAGTACGGGCGCATGTCCGCGCCCCTCGTGAGCGGCACCTGCAGGAGCGGCTCGGCGAGGACGGCCGCCGGCGCCGCGAGTGCGAGCGCGATGGCGGTGGCAAGCGGACGGGCGACGCGCCCGCCGCGGCAGCTTTCGGTCTTGCGCTTCATCGATCTCTCCTCGTCCGCCAGCACGTCAGCGCGTCAGCCGCGCGCCCGAAGGATGGTTGCTGCCGTGCACCTTCGAGTGACAGTTCGCGCACTGCTGGCCGAGCATCTTGTCCCCCGCGAGATTCGGCGGCAGGTTGCTGCCGCTGTAGAGCGAGCTCGGGTGCTGCGGGGCCACGTGGCATTGCTGGCACAGGTACGGTCCGCGCGCCTTCAGCATCTGCGGAACGTTCGAGCCGTGAGGGTTGTGGCACTCGCCGCAGTTCTCGCGTGCCGGCGGGTGCTCCCACAGGAACGGACCGCGCTTGTCCGCGTGGCAGGTGTAGCAGGTCTCGTTGACCGTGTTGCGCACGAGGCTGAAGTCGCTGACCGAGCCGTGCGGCTGGTGGCACGACGAGCACGCCATCGAGCCCGAGCGCAGCGGATGGCTCGAGTAGCGGAACATCGCCGCGCGCTGGTCCTTGTGGCAGTCGAAGCACACGCCGGCCTGCGTCTGCTTGACCGTGACCTGGTCGCGCTCGGCGTGCGCCACGTGGCAGCTCGAGCAGGCCACGCGCGCGCGGTCGTGCGCGCTGCCGGCCCAGTTCATGTGCGTGCCGCCGCGCTGGTGGCAGGTGAGGCAGGCGCCGCTCTGGTCCTCCGCGGGCGTCTGCGAATGCTTGCCGAACATGCGGTCGGGCTTGGGCCGCACCTTCGAGTCCGGCGGCCGGTTGACGTGCGCGTCGCTCTCGCCGTGGCAGCTCGTGCACGTCGGCGTACGCCGGTCCGCCGTGACGCCGTGCGGCGTCTTGGCGATGGCGACGACCGGGAACTCCTCGGTCTCGTCGTGGCAGCGCGTGCACTTCGCGTCACCGCGCAGCACGAGGTCCTTCGGCTGGTCCTTCTTCGCCTCGGCGCCGCCGGCCGCCTGCTGCGGTTGCGCGGCCGCGATCGATCCGCACGCGAGCAGGGCGACTGCTGCCGCTCCTGCCGCGAGCCTGCGCAGCATCGTTGTCATGGTGTCCGTCCTTCGCCCATCGAAGATCTCCCCATCGCCCGGCGGGTCCGACGCATCACTTCGATTCCGCCACGCTCTTCGGCCAGAGCTCCTGCGGCCCCGGACCGCTCGGCTCGCCGTGCGCGATGCCCGAATGGCAGTCGATGCAGGTGAGCCCTTCCTTCACGCCGCGCGCATGCCGGCTCTTCGCGCGCTCGGTCTGCTTGGACTCGTCCATCGCCGCGAACTTGTGGCAGTTGCGGCATTCGAGCGAGTCCGTGTCCTTCATGCGCTTCCACACGCGCGTGGCCATCTGGTGGCGATGCGCCTCGAACTTCTCCTTGGTGTCGATCTTGCCGGTCAGGTGCCCGTACACTTCCCAGCTCGCCAGCACCTTGCGCCTGAGCATCGGATACGGCTCGCGCGGCACGTGGCAGTCGGAGCAGATCGCACGCACGCCGGTGCGGTTGTGGTCGTGGATCGTGCCCTTGTACTCGGCGTAGACGTTCTCCCGCATCTCGTGGCAGCCGATGCAGAACGCCTCGGTGTTGGTCCACGCGAGGCCGGCGGCGCCGGCCGCCATCAGCGCGCCGCCGCCGACGATGGCGAGCAGCGCGACGAGAAGCCAGTACTTGAGCCTGGAACGCCGCGGCCTGCCTTCCGGTGGCGTGTCCAT
>JADLEZ010000044.1 GCA_020845855.1 Burkholderiales bacterium | reverse complement strand
CTTCACTCGCCGCGCGCAGACGCATGTCATCGTGAAAGCTGGATGCGGGAAAACTGCACGTCCAGTTTGGGCGGCGGACGGAGGCCAGCGTTGCGGCAATCCGCAGCGCGCCTCCTCCGACCCGACACTACGTGCTCTGCGCGTGCGGCGCAAAGGCCGCCATCTTGGCGCCGGCGAGGCCGAGCAATGGACGACGAGCTACTTCTGGAACCTGGGCCTTCACCGCCTTGGCGGCACCAGTCGCTACCCGGAGGCTACGTAATGCTGCATTCCGAGAGATCACCGGTAAGCCGTGTGCGGGCAATCCGCACGCACGGTTTGAAAGGGGGTCTTGCCGCAATCCGGTCGACGGAGGAAGGTTAGATCTACCAATGAAGTACAACGCCGCTAGTGGAGCGCTCACTCGTCGGTCACAACGATCTCCGTTTAGACCAGTACAGTCTTCGCTCCGGAATCGGAGCGAGCGTCCGGACGAAACAATGAAGTATTAGGCGAAGTGAAATGCTGTGGGGCAAGGAGTATTGACGTGACGGGAAGGATGGTGTTTGCCGGGCTGTTGACGTGTGCGCTGAGCGCACCCGCACACGCGATCATCGAGCCGTGTTCTCTTCTGGGTAACGTGACTTACGCGCCTGAGCACCCGGGTCCTGGCGATCGCGTGCAGACGACGGTATCGATTCCCGATTGGGCTGTGACGGGTGCCAACGCCTTAGTGGCGCGGTTGCAGGACCTCGGAAGCCGTCTATGCAAGAGGTCCCACCGCGGGGCATGCCCCTTTCCTGCCGGTTAGCAAGATTGCGAACAATCACCATAGATGCCCCATTCGGTACTGGCGTGCGTCTACGGCCCGCCCATCGCGCCCAGGAAGCAGCCTTCGCGCCGATACCGAGGTAGTCGCAGGCGGATCTCGAGTCGCGCACCGACGGCCAACGCGTATTTCTCGATCGTCGCCAACGTCGGTCGCGCATGACGTCCGCTTTCGAGGCGAGAGACGGCGCTCTTGGTGGCCCAAATCCTGGCGACGACCTCCTCCCGCGTCATTCCCCAGTGTGTGCGTGCCGCAATCATGCTCGCCAGTAGTTCCTGCAGGACCCGATCGCGATTAAGCGTTTCGTTTTGCCGCCGCTTCGAACCTGCCTATTCAAACATCTGCAAAGCCCTTTCCAGGGCCATGGCGCGCTGGGAATTCAAGAGAGGCCTCTGCCGATGCCAGTTCGCAACGATGCTAACCGGCTGTGGGTGGAGGGTGCCATCGGTCACTTGGCCGACTCGGGTCGCGGCACGGCAGTGAAGCGGTCGCGTCATCGTCCGCTCCCGGCTGGTAAGGGCCGGCTGGTCTTGGGTTTTCGACATCGCAGCGCACCGCCGCAACGGCGTTCAGGACCATGGCGGCGAGCCAGCCGGTCATTCAAACGGCGGCCAGAGTTGTTGAGCGGCGTGACGCGTCGGAGAGCGGCGGCTACGCTTTCCCCTTCCACGGCACCAGCAGCCGCTCGACGTAGCGCATCAATAGATCGAAGGCGTAGGCCACCGCGCCGATCACGACGATGCCCATGATCACCACGTCGGTGCGCAGGAAGTTCGACGCGTTGAGCACCATCTGGCCGAGTCCCGCCGTAGCCGCGATCATCTCCGCGGCAACAAGCGTGGTCCATCCAAAGCCGATGCCGATGCGCATCCCGGTGAGGATCTCCGGCAGCGCGGCGGGGATGATCACGTGGAAGATCACCTGCCACCGCGACGCGCCCATCGAGTACGCCGCGTTGATCTGCTCGATGGCCACGCTGCGCACGCCTGCGCGGGCAGCCATCGCGAGCGGCGCGAAGCACGCGAGGTAGATCAGGATGACCTTCGCCGTTTCCTCGATGCCGAACCAGATGATGATGAGCGGCAGGTAGGCAAGCGGCGGCAGCGGCCGGTAGAACTCGATCGGCGGGTCGAAGATGCCGCGGGCGATGCGCGACACGCCCATCGCGATGCCGATGGGGATCGCGGTCACGCACGCGAGCAGGAACGCGGCGAACACGCGGTACATGCTCCACCACAGGTGCTCGGACAGCGGCTTGCCGCCCTGGATCTCGCCCATCCAGGCGTCGCCGAAGCTCGTGAAGATCTTCTCCGGCGTGGGGAGGAACAGGTCCTTGATCCAGCCGTAGTGGGTGGCGACCCACCACAGTACGAACAAGCCGGCCACCGTGACCACGCTGATCAGCGTGCTCGGCCCCTCGCCGGGCAGGCGGTAGCCCTTGACCTCGCGCAACTTCGACCCCTCACCCGCCCTGTCGGGCACGACCTCCGATCTGCTCGGCAATCGCGCCGCAATGTGCTGGTCGGTCGTCACTCGGTCGCTCGGCGACGCGCCCTCCGGGCCTTGCTCGCTCACGCTCGCCCGTCTCGCTTACTCGCCCTCTCCCCGCCCGCGGGGAGAGGGACGGGGTGAGGGGCGGCGGTTGATTGTTTCATTTCACGCCGCCTCCGCCACGTCGGGCGCGGAATGGATGAGTTGCAGGATCTCCTCGCGCAGCCGGATGAACTCCGGATCGGCCTTGACCTTGCGCGCGTCGCGGTTGTCGATGAAGCGGCGCCCGAACTCGACGCGATAGCGGTGCGCGATGCGACCCGGCGAGGGCGTCATCACGATGAGCTCCGTGGCGAGGAACAGCGCCTCTTCCACGCTGTGCGTGATGAAGAAGAACATCTTGCGCGTCTTCCACCACAGGTCGAGGATGAGCTCCTGCTGCTGCTCGCGCGTGAGCGCGTCGAGCGCGCCCAGCGGCTCGTCCATGAGCATCACTTCCGGATCGCTCGCGAGCGCGCGCGCGAGCCCGACGCGCTGCTGCATCCCGCCGGAAATCTGGTAGACGGGATGGCGAGCGAACTTCTCGAGCCCCACCAGGCGCAACTTGTCGAGCGCGATGCGGTCGCGCTCCGCCTTCGGCACGTGGCGCATGCGCAAGCCGAACGCGACGTTGTCGACGACGTTGAGCCACGGCATCAGCGCGTGCTTCTGGAACACGACGCCTCGCTCCGCGCCCGGCCCCTCGACCTTGCGCCCGCCGAGCACGATCTCGCCTTCCGAGGGCTGCATGAAGCCGGCGATGCACGACAGGAGCGTCGTCTTGCCGCAGCCGGACGCCCCGAGCGCGACCACGAAGTCGCCGGGGTCGAGCGCCAGATTGACGTCCGA
This sequence comes from Burkholderiales bacterium, assembly GCA_020845855.1. Lineage (GTDB taxonomy): Bacteria > Pseudomonadota > Gammaproteobacteria > Burkholderiales > Casimicrobiaceae > VBCG01. The sequence continues at coordinate 5,559 of JADLEZ010000044.1, read as the reverse complement.
CAGTGCGAGCGTGGACCCGCCGGCGGTGCCGGCGTAGTTCACGCTGACGTGGGAGATCTGCAGCTTCGCCAAGGAACAAAGGCGAGCAGCGGAAGCCGCGCACGCGGCCTTCCGGTGCCCGCTTCCGTCAGAAGTTCTACTTCGCGGCTGCTGCGGCGTAGGCCGGGTTCACGGCGACGCCATAGTCCGGCAGCGTCTTCTCGACCTGCTTCTGCGAGAGCTGGAAGTCGGCTGTCGCCTTGAGCGCCTTGGACGCGACGCCGTCCTTGCCGAGCCACTTGGTCGCCTGCTCGCCAGCGGACGGGAACTTGTACAACGCCATGCCCGCCGGCACGGTTTCCGGCTTGGCGCCCGACCACTTGGCCACCGCCTTCACTTCCGCCGAGTCCTTGTTCCACTTCGCCTGGTTCTTGCGGTAGTTGTCGTCGGACTGCGCGAGGACCTTGGTGAACTTCATCATGAAGTCCTGGTTCGCCTTCGCCCAATCCTTGTTCGCGATGTAGCCGTCGAACGTCGCCTTGCCGGTGTCCGCCGAGATCTTGCCGGACGTGAGGATCACCTTGCCGTCCTTCTTCACTTCGGCGAGCACCGGATCCCAGATGAACGTCGCCTGGATGTCGCCGCGCTGCCAGGCCGCGCGCACTTCCGGCGGGCGCATGTTGAGGATCTGCACGTCCGCCGGGTTCACCTTCGCCTGCTCGAGCGCGACGATGGTGTGGAAGTGCGTGGTCGAGTTGAACGGCATCGCGATCTTCTTGCCCTTGAGGTCGGCCACACTCTTGATGCCCGAACCGTCCTTCACCACCAGCGCCTCGGCGTCGCCGATGTCGTCGAGGATCCAGAACAGCTCGTACGGCTCGCCGCGCGACAGCGCGGCGGAAATACCCGCCGAGCCGACCTCGCCGATCTGCACGGCACCCGACGCCATCGCCTTGATGACCTCGCCGCCGCCGCCGAACTGCTTCCAGTTGATCTTGTAGCCGGTCGCCTTCTCGATCTCCTTCGCTTCCTGCGCGATGCGATACGGCACGACCATGTCCTGGTAGCCGATGGTCACTTCCTTCTGCTGCGCGAACGCAACACCCGCCACGAAGGCGAGCGCCAATCCCAAAGCTCGTTTCATGATGCCTCCCGTTAGATGACCGCAAGCGTCTTACGCAGGATATCCGCGATGACGTCTATGTGCTTTTTTTCGGCGATGAGCGGCGGCGCGATCAGCGCCGAGTCGCCCGTCGTCTTAAGGTGCAACCCGTTGTCGAACAGCTTCTTCTGGAACGCGTGGCCGCGCAAGCCCGGCAGCCCGGAGGGCGCCAGATCGACGGCCGCGAACATGCCGTAGCCGCGGATGTCGGTGACCACTGGGATGTCCTCGAGGCCGAACACGGCGTCGAGGAAGTAAGGCGACAGCGCGCGCCCACGCTCGAACAGACCTTCGCGCTCGTAGATGTCGAGGGTAGCGATCCCGGCCGCGCACGGGGCAGGATGCCCCGAGTAGGTGTAGCCGTGGAAGAACTCGATCGTGCCCTCTTGCGCGGCGTCCATGATGGCGTCGTGGACGCGTTCGCTGATCGCCACCGCGCCCATCGGCTGCGCCGCGTTGGTCAGCCCCTTGGCCATGGTCATGATGTCCGGCGTCACGCCGAAGCTATGGGAGGCGAACGCCTGGCCGGTGCGCCCGAAGCCGGTGATCACCTCGTCGAACACGAGGAGTATCCCGTGCGCGTCGCAGATCTCGCGCAGGCGCTTCAAGTATCCTTTGGGCGGCACGAGGCAGCCGCTCGAGCCCGCGATCGGCTCCACGACGCAGGCGGCGATGTTCTCGGCGCCGTGCAGGGTCACGAAGCGCGAAAGATCGTCGGCGAGCTCCGCGCCGTGCTCGCCCTCGCCCCTGACCAGGTGATTCTGCGGCAGGTGCGTGTGGCGCATGTGCACGATCCCCGGCAGCCCGGGGCCGTACCGCCGGCGGTTGTTGACGATGCCGGCGAGCGACACGCCGCCGAAGTTGACGCCGTGATAGGCGCGCTCGCGGGAGACGAACATCGTGCGCCCGCCCTGGCCGCGCGCCTGGTGATAGGCGAGCGCCAGCTTCATCGCGCTGTCGATCGACTCGGAGCCCGAGTTGGTGAAGAAGATGTGGTTCAGCCCGGCCGGCGTGAGCTTGGCAAGCCGGCGCGCGAACTCGAACTGCCGGGGATGCCCGCGCGTGAACGGCGCGGCGAAGTCGAGCTCGCGAAGCTGCGCGCCGACCGCGTCCGCGATCTCCTTGCGGGCGTGGCCGGCGTTCACGCAGAACAGGCCCGACGAGGCGTCGATCACCTTGTCGCCGCGGTCGCTCCAGTAGTACATCCCTTCCGCGCGCACGATGATCTTCGGCTCGCGCCGGAAGTCGCGGTTGGGGGTGAACGGCATCCAGTACTCGTCCGTGACGAGCGACGGCTTCTCGCGCAGGGAGGTTTCGGCGTGGTCCATGGTGCTCCTTCGTCGGTGCGCCGCGCGACGCCGCGCGGCATGGAGGTGGAATGGTACGCCCTTTGGCGCGTCCGCGGTGCCGTCCGCTCAGTCGCGCAGCACCGCCGGCAGCCACAACGCGAGCTGCGGGAAGACCAGCACCAGCAGGAGCCCGAACACCTGCAGCACCATGAACTGCACCATGCCCTTGTAGATGTCGCCCAACTCCCAGTCGGGCACGACACCCTTGAGGAAGTAGGCCGACAAGGCGACCGGCGGCGACAGCCACGCCGTCTGCAGGCAGACCGCGACCAGCGTGCAGAACCAGACGAGGTTGATGCCGAGCTTTTGCACCAGCGGCAGCAGGATGGGCACGACGATCAGCACGATCGGCACCCATTCGAGCGGCCAGCCGAGCACGAAGATGATGCCCAGGATGACCAGCAGCATCAGCATCGGCGGCAGGTCCAGGCCGAGCAGCGACTCGGCGATGAGCGTGGCGCTGCCCAGGCGCGAGAACACGGCGCCGAAGTAGTTCGATGCCGCCACCAACAGCAGGATCATGCAGCTCGTGAGCAGCGTCGAGTACACGGCGGTCTTGAATCCCGTCCAGGTCAGGCGCCGGTAGGCGAGCGTGAGCAGCAGCACGGCGAAGGCGCCGACCGCGCCAGCGTCGGTCGGCGTCGCGATGCCGGCGAGGATCACGCCGAGGGTGGCGAAGATCACGATGACCACCGGCGCGATGCCGAAGGTGAGCTCCTTCACCACTTCGCCGATCGACTCGGCGCGTTCCTCGGGCGGCAGCGGCGGTCCGAGCGAAGGGTCGAGGTAGCTTCGCACCAGCGTGTAGGCGATGTACAGCAGCGACAGGAGCAGGCCGGGAATCACCGCCGCGGCGAAGAGATCGGTCGCCGGCACGCCGACCACCGGGCCCATCACGATCAGCATGACCGACGGCGGGATGAGGATGCCCAGCGTGCCGCCGGCGGTGATCGCGCCGGCCGACATCCGCACGTCGTAGCCGCTGCGCTTCATGGCGGGGGCCGCCATCACGCCGAGCAGCGTCACCGACGAGCCGACGATGCCGGTGGCTGCCGCGAAGATCGTCGCGGTGACCAGCACCGCGAGGTAGAGCGAGCCGCGCACCGAGGCGAGCGCGAGCTGGATGCCGCGGAACAATCGCTCCATGAGGCCCGACTGCTCGAGCAGGTAGCCCATGAACAGGAAGAAGGGCACCGACGCGAGGGTGGGATCGCGCATCACCGAGAAGAACTGCAGCGTCATCAAGTGCAGCGCGAGCGGCCCGAGCGCGAGCCAGCCGCCGATGGCGCCGACGGCGATCAGCGTGAACGCGATCGGGAAGCCGATGAAGATCGCGGCGAAGAGCACCGCGAGGAGCAGGATGCCGATCCATTCGGTGCTCATCGGCCTGCCCTTCGCGCGCAGCGTCGAAGCGCCCGCATCACAGGATCACGCTCCCGTCGGCGTCGGGCGTGCCTGCGGCCTGCGCGGCCTGGCCGCTGCCGGGGCCGAAGGCACGCGGCCACAGGCGCAGGCACTCGGCGATACCTTGGAGCAGCAGCAGCGCCGCCGACAGCGGCATGGTGAACTTGAACGGCCACACGATCGGCAGCCACGGGCTCGTGACGATGCGCTCGTTCTGCTGGAACGAACGCCAGAAGTACTCCCAGGTGAGGTCGGCGAACACCGCCATCGCCGGGAAGAACAGGACCGCGTAGCAGGCGAGGTCCACCCGCGCCTGGGTGCGCGGCGTCCACTTCGCGTAATAAACGTCGGTGCGGATGTGGCCGCTCCGCTGCAGCGTCCACGCCGACCCCACCATGAAGAAGGTGCCGTAGAGCATGAACGTCATGTCGTACGCCCAGATCGTCGGCGCGTCGAAGAAGTAGCGCGCGACGACTTCCCACACGAGCGACCCCACCATCGGCAGGATCAGCCAGGCGATCGCCTTGCCGGCGAAGCGCGTGACCGCGTCGATAGCGCCGGCGAGGCGCGCGGCGCCGCTCGCGTCGGATGTCATTCAGGCTCCCTTATGGGGACAAATCGGAACCGCCGCAGCGCGGCCGGCGGGCCGGCCGTCCCCGCGCGCGGGAACGGCCGGGTGCCACGTCACTTCGCGGGCGCGGGCGGCTTCGCGGCGAGCGCCGCGTTGCCGAGATTCGCGTACAGGTCGAGGATCTTCGTCCAGTACGGAACGACGACCTTCGCGAATTCGCGCTGCGAGTCGAGCGTCTGCTTGAAGAACGCGTCCTTCGCCGCGTAGCGGTCGAGCACCACGTTGGTCGCCCGCACGAACTCGGGGAAGAAGTCCTTCGGCGTGTCGTGGATGTTGACCTTGAACTCGTTGCGCAGCCGCACGATCGCCTGGGCGTTCTTGTAGACGTTGAACGTGTAGGTCTCGGTCATCGACGCCATCGCCGCGGCGCGCACGATCTCCTTCAGGTCGGGCGACAGCTTGTCCCAGGCGGCCTTGTTGATGATGATCTCGCCGATGTCGGTCGACTGGTGCAGGCCTTGCAGGTAGTAGTGCTTCCAGATCGTCTGCAGGCCGAGGTTCAGATCGTCGGCGGGGCCGATCCACTCGGCCGCGTCGATCACGCCGCGTTGCGCGCCGGGAACGATCTCGCCACCCGGCATCGCGACCGCCGCCACGCCCATCTCCTTGAAGATCTCGCCGGTGATGCCGGGCGGCGAGCGGTACTTCATCTTCTTGAAGTCGGCGGTCGAGGCGATCGGCGTCTTGAACCAGCCGAGCGGATCCGGGCCCATCGGCTGGATGAACAGCGGCTCGACGTTCACCTTGAGCACGTCGCGGTAGAGCTTGCGGTACAGATCGTAGCCGCCGCCCTCGAAGATCCACGCGATGTGCGACATCTGGTCGAGGCCGACACCCGCGCCGGCCATCGGATTGCTGAACAGGCCCGCGGCCGGATGCTTGCCGGACCAGTAGTGCGTCCACGCGTAGCCGCCCTCGACGATGCCCTTGTCGACGGCGTCGAGGATCTCGAACGCCGGGACGATCGCGCCGTCGGGCAGCATCTCCATCTTGATCCGGCCCCCGGACATCTTGTCCACGCGCTCGCCGAACTT
>JADLEZ010000043.1 GCA_020845855.1 Burkholderiales bacterium | reverse complement strand
TACTTCGCTACGCTCGCCGAGGTCCTCCAAGCGGTCAACGCATGCTTCGATCGCTGGCGGCAACCAAACGCCATACTTCGTCGGTTATGCTGCATTATTTAAGACGCTGTGTTTAGTTGAGGGCTAGTTGCCAGGATTTGCAGCGCCAGCAAGACCTCCTCGATCCTGGCGGGTGCGCCTTCGATGTCGAACTCGGCGATGTGATCGAAGAATCGATCGAAGTCGTCGAAGACCCCCGGGGCGAGTTCGATCCTCGCCACAGCATTTCAGCGCGTCGGCTTTCGCGGGCGCGGCCGACGCAATGCCTCGCCGCGGGCCCTGCCCGTGAGGTAAGACCTTCCCTCATCCCAGGAAACGGTCTTTCCGGTCGCAAGAATCTTTTTCCAGCGTTCGTCGGCTACGCGATGGAAGGCATCGTTGCGCTCGGCATGCTCGACGGTCTGGGCGATGGCGTCGACGATGAAGGCATGTGCAGTCTTACCTGCGCGCTCCGCAGCGGCGGCGACGCGCCTCTTCAATTCGTCGTCGATCCGGATCGTCGTCGTCGACATGAGGGCTCGCTCCTTGCGAGAACATGTGTCGGAATGTAGCACGTTCGTGCTACGTTGGACAAGCATCGGCGGTGCGCGCGCAAGGCCATGATCGCGATGGCGACCGGCGTTGGATTTCCTTTCCGTTGGTTTGCACCACCCCTGGCGATGGACCCGCGATACGGCGGCGCCTATGTGTCGCGCCATTTCGCCAACGACGCCGTCAGCTACGGTGCCATCTACTGCATGTTGCTCACCTCGCACGTGGACGACCGGCTGGCGTCGATCCGTTGCCCATGCCTCATACTCGTCGGCGATCTCGATAGCGCACGTCCGACGCACGAGATCGCCGCTGCTGCCGTGGTTATCTCGACCACCGCGACGCGTCGATACACAAGCTCGTCATGGCCATGCCCTCATGCACGCAAATTCAAGCCGGCGTGCACGGGATGGCAAGACGTATGCGCCGTTAGCACTTACGCTCCCGCTGAGCATTCACGCTCAACGTGGAAGGTCATTCATGGCGGGAGACATCGACAGCGTCAATCACGTGGGTCTCGCGGTACGCGAACTCGATGCCGTATGCGATCGCTACGAGCGGCTGGGCTTCACACTCACACCGCTGTCGATGCACAAGGGGTCGATGCGGCCGGGCGAGCCCGAGGTGCCCTACGGCACGGGCAACCGTTGCGCGGTGTTCCGCAACAACTATCTCGAGATCGTCGCCCACGTCGACAAGACGAAGTTCGACTTCGGCATGACCGGCTTTCTCAGCCGTCACGAAGGGGCGCACATCATCTGCTTCGGCTGCGGCGACGCGGCGGTGGTGAACGACCGCGTGCGCGGCTCCGGCATCGGCACTTCGGGGGTGATTCCCCTGCAGCGTGATCTCGGCACGCCGGAAGGCGTGCGCACGGCGAAGTTCGAGTGCGTGCACTTCGACCGCGCGGCAACGCCGGAAGGCTTGATCCAGGCGGCGCATCACGTCACACCGCAATACATCCACCAGGATCGCTACATCCACCACGCCAACGGAGCCGTCGCGCTGTGCGACGTATATCTGTCGGTCGCCGATCCCGATGCGGTCGAGCGCCGCTACGAAAAGCTCATCGGCCGCAAGGCGGTGAGGCGCGGCCGCCGGCGGGTGTTCGACCTGCCGCTGGTATCGCGCGTGTCGATCATCGACGCGAACGACATCGCCGCCGAGCTGCCCGGATCGACTTACCCGCAACCGCCGAGTATAGCCGGCTATGCCTTTGCCGTGACCGATCTCGCGCGCATGGAGCGCATCCTGACCGAGCACGGGCTGCCGTTTCACAAGGAGCCGGCGCGCCTCGTGGTGCCGGCAAGCGCGATGTACGGCGCGTCGATCGTGTTCGAGCAGATCGCCGGGACCGCCGCATGAGCGCCGCCGGGCCGCCCCGCCCGCCGCACGGCCGCCCGAAGGCGGGCGGGCAGGTTCCTTCCGGCTCTCGCCCCCCGGTGGGCGGCGGCGCGCAAGCGCCGCTTCGGGGGGATCCGACAAGCGCGCTTCCCCCTCTGCGGCATGCAACGCTGCCGCCGTCCGCGCGGGAAGCGGCTGGCCTGCGCCTGGGGTATCGCGAGGCCGGCTCGCCGGCGCACCCCGCGCTCGTCATGCTGCATGGCATCGGGTCCAACTCGTCGGGCTATCGCAATCAGCTGCACGACCTGTCGGATCGCTTTCGGATGGTGTCGTGGGACGCGCCCGGATACGGCGAGTCGGCCGGCTTTGCCGATGAAGCGCCGACGGTCGACGATTACGCCGACGCGGTACTGGGCCTGCTCGATGCGCTCGGCATCGACCGCGCGCACATCGTGGGCAGCTCCCTCGGCGCACTCTTCGCCGCGAAGCTCGCGGCGGTGCATCCGCACCGGGTGCGCTCGATTGCGCTGTCCGCGCCGGCTACGGGCTTCGGGTGCCGCGCTCCGGAGGAAGCCAGAGCGCATGTACAGGGTCGCATCGACGATTTCGATCGCCTAGGCGCGGCGGGACTGGCGCGCGAGCGCGCAGCCAAACTGGTAGCGGCGGATGCCTCGCCCGAGGTCTTGGCCATTGCCCGCGACCTGGTGGGATCGATTAATCGCGCGGGGTATGTCCGTACCGCGCGGGTGCTCGGCAGCGCCAACATCATGCTCGACGCGCCGCTGATCAAGGCGCCGACCTTGATCATGGTGGGGAGGCTGGACCGCATCACGCCGCTCGCGGAGTGCGCCGGGCCCATTCACGCGGCCATTCCGCACAGCCGCCTGGAGGTGCTCGACGGCGTGGCGCACCTGCTCAAGCTCGAAGCACCGCAGCGCGTCAACTCGCTTTTGACCGAGTTTTTTCTCGCGCCCGCGTGACGGCTACGCTGGTCAAGGGCGGCCTCGTACTCGACGCCTCGCGCGGCGACGATGCACCGCTTGCAGCGGATGTGCTGATCGACGGAACGCGCATCGCCGCGGTCTTGCCGCGCGGCGAGGTGCGTGGGGACATGGCTGCTGTCGACGTTCTCGACGCTACCGACAAGCTCGTCGTGCCAGGCTTCTTCAACGCGCACTACCACTCCCACGACATCTTCCTGAAAGGTTGCTTCGAGCCCACGCCGCTCGAGCTGTGGGTGCTCGATGCGCTGCCGCGCAGCTATCCCCCGCGCTCGCTCGAGGAGATCCGGCTGCGCACGCTGCTCGGCGCGGTCGAGTGCGTGCGGGCGGGCATCACGACCATCCAGGACATGGTGACTTTGTTCCCGCTCGACCGCGAGCGCGTGGATGCGGTGGTTGCCGCCTACGAGGAGGCCGGCGTGCGGGTGGTGCTGGGCCTGCAGGTGGCCGACGTGCCGCCGCTGGATACCACTCCTTACTGGCGCGAGACCATCCCGCCGGACATGCGGGACCTGCTCAACGGGCACCCCCTCGACCCCGCGTTGCGTCGCGACCCGCTGGACGTGATCGAAGAGAGCTACCTTGCCCATCACGCACCGGGCAAGCGCGTGCGCTGGGCCATCGCGCCTTCGAGTCCCGAGCGCTGTTCGCCGCCGCTGCTCGAGCGGTTGCGCACGCTGTCGGAAAGATACGCGCTGCCGGTCTACTCGCACGTCTATATCTCCAAGTCCGAGGCACTAAATGCGCGGCAACGCTTCGCGACACGCGGCGGATCGCTGATCGAGTTCCTCGATCACTGCGGCCTGCTCAACGAGCGCCTTTCCCTCGCGCACGGCGTATGGCTCGACGACCGGGAAGTGCGGCGCCTGGCGGACGCAAAGGTGAGCGTCGTGCTCAATCCGATCAGCAATCTGAAGGCGAAGAACGGCGTCGCGCCGATCCGGCCGCTATACGAAGCCGGCGTCAACCTCGCGCTGGGTTGCGACAACGGCAGCTGTACGGACGCGCAGAACATGTTCCAGGCGATGAAGATGTATTGCCTGCTGGCCGCGGTGAGCGATCCGCGGCCCGGCCCGCCGGCGGCAGGCGATGCGCTGCGTGCGGCTACGGTGAACGGCGCGCGGACAGCCGGGCTGGCCGGCGAGCTGGGGGCGGTCGCGCCCGGCATGCGCGCGGACCTGGTCCTGCTCGATCTCGCCGATCCGGCTTTCGTTCCGCTCAACCACGCAGCGCGGCAACTCGTCTACTCCGAGTGCGGCCGCGCGGTGGAAACGGTGATCGTCGATGGCCGCGTGGTGATGGAGAAGCGGCAGATCAAGACCATCCGCGAGCCGCGGCTGCGCGACGCCGTAAACGAAGCGATGGAGCGCTTCCGCAGCGACGCCGAGGCGGTGATGGCGAAGACCAGCCGGCTTCGCCCCTTCCTGCTCGAAGCAGATCGGCGCACCTGGGCGCACGATCTGGGTTTCGGGCGTTACATCGGGCGTCAGTAGGTAGCAGTTTGTTGAATCTCGCCAACGTATCCCCAATCCCTCGTCGCCTTCGCTCCTCGGGATGACACAGTGGGATCTGGAGGGCTACGCAATTTGCGGCCGGCCGCCCGAAGCCTTCCGCACAAACTCGGGCGCAAATCGGTCAGCCCGCCGCAAAAGCGGCCGCGGACCAGAGATCTGCGCACGAATGACTACAGCCCCAGGTACCGTTCGCGCACTCCCGCGTCGGCGAGCACGTCGGCGGGGGTGCCTTCGTAGACGAAGCGCCCCTTGCTCATCACGAGCACCCGGTCGGCGAGCCGCAGGGCGAACGCGACCTGCTGCTCGACCAGCAGCATCGTCACGCCGTGCGTCTTGAGCTCGGTGAAGATGCCTTCGAGCTGATCGACGACCATTGGCGACAGTCCCTCGGAAGGCTCGTCGAGCAGCAGCAGCTTCGGATACCCGAGGAGAGCGCGCGACACCGCGACCATCTGCTGCTCGCCGCCGGACAAGCGTCCCGTGCGCGTGTTCAGGCGTTCGCGCAGACGCGGAAAGGCCGTGAACACGCGGTCGAGATCCCAGCCCCTGTGCTCGTCGTCGAAGCGGCTTGCAAGGCGGCCGATGCCCAGCGTTTCCCGTACCGTCAGCGACGCGAACATGCGCCGCCCCTGCGGCACCAGCGCAACGCCGCGCCGCACGATCTCGTACGGCGCCAGACCCGATATCCGCTGTCCGTCCAGCAGAACTTCGCCCGAGCGGGGAGGGTTGAAGCCGACGATGGATCGGATGAGCGTGCTCTTGCCCACCCCGTTGCGACCGAGAACCGCCACCACTTCCCCGCCGGTCACGCGCAGCGACAGGTCGTGCAGGACGTGACTGTCGCCATAGTATGTATTGACTTGGCGGACGTCGAGCATCGGGCGGCGGCTAGTGGGTCGTGCCGAAATAGATGGCGCGGATCCGCGCATCGGCCCGAATCTCATCAGGCTTGCCATCGGCGACGATGCGTCCCTGGTTGAGAATGGTTACGCGATCGGCGATGCGGAACGCCACGTCCATGTCGTGCTCGATGAACAGGACGGTGACCTCGCGCGGCAGCGCCGCGATCAGCTCGGTCACCATCGCGGTTTCCGCGCTCGACAGGCCGGCGGTTGGCTCGTCGAGCAGCAGCAGCCGCGGCTGGTTCGCCAGCGCCATGACGATTTCGAGCTGCCGCTGGTCGCCGTAGGAGAGATGGCGCACCATCGCGTCGGCCTTGTCGCGCAAGCCCCACGTGAGAAGAACTTCGTCGACGCGCAGCTGCAGGTCCGCGTAGGAGAGCGCGGTGCGATGCAGGCTGTAGCGCCCGGCATGAAACGCCTGCACCGCGATCAGCACGTTCTCGCGCAGTGCGAGATTGGGGAACAGCTTGGTGATCTGAAACGTGCGCGCAAGGCCGCGGACGGCCCGTTGGTGCGGAGGCATCGCGGTCACCTCCTCGCCGAACAGGCGGATGCTGCCTGCCGCGGCACGCTCCTGTCCGCCGACGGCATTGAACAACGTGGTCTTCCCGGCACCATTGGGCCCGAGCAGCGCGCGCCGCTCACCCTTGGCAATGTCGAGCGACACCGCGTCGACGGCCGTTACGCCGCCGAAGTGCACGCTCACCGCCTCGATCGCAAGCGCACTCACCGGGGCTGCTCCGCTGGAGCGCGGCGCCAGCGCTGCGCCAGGCCGGTGAGCCCGTTGGGAGCCAGCACCACGACCAGGATGTAGATGATGCCGAGCACGAGGTTCCAGCGCTCGGTCAGCCCGCTCACCCAGTAGCTCAGGAAGACGATGACCAATGCGCCGATGATCGGCCCGAACAGCGTTCCCGCGCCACCGAGGATCACCATCAGCATCACCTCGGCCGATACCACGACGCTGAGTGCCTCGGGGCTGACGTAATTCTTGTTGAATACGAACAGCGCCCCGGCCAGTCCACCGAACGCGCCGGCGACGACGAAGGCGATGAACTTGTACCGCCACACGTCGTAGCCAAGCGCGCCCATGCGCTCGCTCGACTCGCGAATGCCGCGCAGCGCATAGCCGAACGGCGAGCGCATGATCACCAGCATCAGCAACGCCGCCAGCACGAACACGAGCAGGACGAACACAAAATAGTCGCCGGTCAGCGCGAATTGCAGAGGACCTAGCTCGATTGCGTCGCGCTTGATGCCACGCAGCCCGTCGTCGCCACCGGTCACGCTGCGCCAGGTGTAGGCGATGCCCCACAGCACCTGCGCGAGCGCGAGCGTGATCATGAGGAAGAACACCGCGGTCGTGCGCAGCACCAGCAGGCCGAACGCCAACGCGAGCAGCGCGGCGGCGCCGACGCCTGCTGCGAGGCACATCCAGAAGCTCTGGTCGAAATGCAAGAAGCAGATAGCCGCGGCATACCCGCCCATGCCGTAGAACGCCGCGTGCCCGAGCGAGGGCAGGCCGGTGTGGCCGAGCAGGATATCGAGGCTCAGTGCGAGGATTGCCCAGATCAGCGCCTCGGTGAGCAGGCTCACCCAGTACGGCGGGACGAACCGGCTGATCGCGAACAGCGCAACCGCGAAGCAAGCCAGCAGCGCAACTTGCGTGCGAAGACCTCCGGCCATCGCCTCACGCTCGTCCGAAGATGCCGGTCGGCCGCACGGCGAGAACGATGACCATGGGCACGAAGATCGTGAACATCGCAAGTTCGGGAACCAGCGCCTTGCCGAAGTTGTCGACCAGGCCCACGAACAGGCTGCCGATCATTGCGCCTTTCAAGCTGCCGAGCCCGCCGATCACCACGACCGCGAAGGCGAGCATCAGTACATTGAAGTCCGCGCCCGGGTAGGCGCCGAGGATCGGCCCCGCGAGCACGCCGCTCAGGCCCGCGAGGAACGCACCCAAGGCGAACACCAGCGACATGGCGAGCGGCAGGTTGATGCCCGTGCCCTGCACCATCTCGGCATCGTCCACTCCCGCCCGGATGATCGCGCCGATGCGGGTGCGCTCGACCAGCAGCCACAGCCCAACCGCTGCCACGGCGCCGGCAACGGTCAGCGCCAGGCGATACAGCGGAAACGTCGCCCCCGCCAAGGTGACCGAGCCTTCCAGCACGGCGGGCTTGTCCAGCATCATCGGCGCGCCCCCCCAGATCCACAACGAGGCGTCGGAGATGACGAGCAGGAAGCCGAAGGTCATCAGCACCTGCCCGAGCTCGTTATCCACGACGCGATCGAGCAGCGACCGCTGCAGCACCACGCTCAGCACTGCGACGACGAGCGGCGCGACAACGAGGGCGAGCCAAAAGCTGCCGGACGCCGCCATGATCGCCACGGCGACGTACGCGCCTACGAGATAGAACGAGCCGTGCGCGAGGTTGATGATCCGCATCAACCCGAAGATGAGCGACAGGCCGGCAGCGAGCAGGAACAACAAGGCTCCGAAGGACAGCCCATTGAGCGTCTGAATCAGCCAGAACGTCATCGTGCGCCCGACGTGCGGGCGCACGGAACTGCCATCACGCGCACCTCGTTCGTGCCGTCAGTCCACCCACTTGTTCGCCATGTCCACGTACTTGGGCTTGGCCAGGTAGTCCTTCTCGCTCCAGGTATAGAACTGCGACACGTTGTCGAAGCGGTCGATCACCTTGTTGACGTTGCGCCCGCCTTGCTTCTCCACCTCGAGGATGTAGATCGGCGAGATCGGGTTGTTCTTGTCGTCGAACTTGAACGGGCCGCGAGGCGCATTGAACTGCACCTTTTTCATGGCGGCGACCATGGCGGCCGAGTCTTCGGCCTTGCCCTTTACCGCCTCGATCGCCTCCTTGATCACGCGTCCGCCTACGTAGGAGTACTCGGCGTAAGCGGTCGGCGTTCGTTTGTAGCGCTGGGTGTAGTTGGCGACGAACGTCTTGTTCTCCGGCGTATCGAGCGTTTGCGCGTAGTTCAGGGCGGTGATCACGCCGACCGCGGCGTCGCCCTGGGCCTGCAGCACCATGTCGTCCGTAAGCAGCCCCGATCCTACCAATGGAATCTTTCCCTTCAGCCCATAGTCGTTGAACTGCTTGACGAAGCGGATCGCGTCCCCGCCGGCGAACACCACGCCGATCACGTCGGCGGAGGACAGGTCGAGCGAGGTGAGGAACGGTCCGTAATCGGGCGCGCCGAGCGGCGGATACACCGTCTTGACGATCTTGCCTCCGAGATCCTTGAACGTGCGCGCGAAGCCGCCGGTCTGTTCGTAGCCCATCGCGTAGTTGGGCGCGAGGATGATCATGCGCCGGAAGCCCTTCTTCTTGTACAGCCACTCACCCAGCACGTGGCTTTGCTGACTGCCGGAGCTGCTGGTGCGAAAAATGTTCGGCGCGGCGTCGTGTTGCGTGAGGCCGTCCGCGCCCGATACGGTCATGACCATCGGCACCTTGGCGCCCGCGATATAGTCGCGCAGCGCGTAGGCAACCGACGAAGACACGATGCCGGTGACGACCTGCACGCCGTCGCGCTCGATGAGCTTCTTCGCCTTGCTCAGGCCGACGTCGGGCTTGTTGCTGTCGTCCTCGAAAATCAGCTCGACCTTGCGGCCGGCCACGGTGTTGTTGATCTCGGCGAAATACATCTCGAGGCCGTTCTTCACCTCCTCGCCGATGATGGCGAACGGGCCGCTGCCCGGAATGATCACGCCGATCTTGATGCTCTGCGCCGATGCCGCGGTCGCGGCGGCGGCAAGCAGAACCGTGCATGCCCAGTTCAGAACGCGCTGCATGGCTTTCCCCGTGGCTCGCGCTGGCTGCGCGCACCCGCCATCCTATGCTCATCCGGCCGCCGGTCTTGCCTTTGCGTGCACGCCGATTGCTTTATACTGCATCGGCGCCAGCCCCAAACTCACAGAAAGGGCAGCAAGATCCAATGGGAGGGCGCGTCGGGGACGCGGCCCCGGGTGTCGGAACGCTCCAGATTCGCCCGTGCTCCCAAGAGCCAGGCAGCGGAGTCTCGTCTTGCGGGCGGAGGCGATATGGATACGGTGTACTCGACGCAGCGGTCGGCAGGGGTCGACCAGTTCGTTGGCTTCTCGAACGCTATCCGCGCGAGATTCCTGCCGATCGAGCTGCGCAGGCTCGGCGGCGGTGAGTTCCACAGCGAGATTCGCCAGCAGGTGGCCGCGCGCGTCACCTTCACGCGCATCGCCTGCGACCCGGTGGCCGTGACTTGCAGCTCCGCGCTCGCGGTCACCCTTCCCAAGAGCGACTATCTGCTGCGCCTGCAGGTGGATGGGCACAGCGCGCTGTCGCAGTTCGGCCACGAAGTGGTGCTGGAGCCTGGCGAGTTCACCATCCTCGATCCGGCGGCGCCTTACACGATCTCGAACCGCAACGGCGCGGTCCAATGCTTCCTCGTCGGCATGGCGCGCGAGTTCATCGACGAACGCCTGCACGACGGCACGCAGTTCTGCGCATTACGCTACCGCGCCGATTACGGATCCGGCCGCGTGGCCTTCAGCCTGATGTCGGCGCTCGCCGAAGAGGCGTCGGCGCTGGGGGGGGCCGAAGTTGAACAAGCCATGCGCAGCGCGATTATGCTGCTCGGTCCTGAGCTGCTGCGCAGGGCGGGCGGCACGCAACCCCCTGGCAAGCGGAGTCGGGGCATGCTGCGCCATCGCGTTGAAGCTTACATCGAAGCCAATCTCGTCGACCCGCTGCTGACTCCGCGCCGCATCGCCGAGGCGCACGGCATCTCGGTACGTTCGCTGTTCAAGCTGTTCGAGGATTCCGGCCCGACCCTCGCCGAGACAATCCGCGAACGGCGGCTGCGACGCTGCTTCGATGACCTGCTCGATCGGGCGCGTTGCGGCGAGACCATCACCAGCATCGCGTTCGCCAACGGTTTCAGCGATGCGGCGCATTTCAGCCGCTCGTTCCGCAATCGTTTCGGCTGCGCGCCAAAGTCCGTGCGCGATCAGCCGTCCGCGCAACCTGCTTTGGTGCTGCGTGAGCGAATGACGAGCGCCGCTGCCGAGGCGTCACGCAACGCCCGACAAGTCAAGCGCGGATCTCACCGCTCGTCGTAGCGGAACCGGAACCCGGTTCGGTCGCGCTCGATGTAACCCGCGGTCGGCGCCGGGAAATGCGCCGGCAGGACAACAGTTCCGCTGTCCGCGTGCGCCTCGAAAAAGCGGCGCCTCGTGGACCGCGCCTGCGCCATGTCCCAGCAAAAATTGGTACTCCAATCGGGAAATCTGCATTGCAGCGGATGATGGAACAGATCCCCGCTGAGAACCGCCTTGGCATTCCGATTGGCGATGTTCACGAC
The DNA here is from genome assembly GCA_020845855.1 of Burkholderiales bacterium. GTDB lineage: Bacteria > Pseudomonadota > Gammaproteobacteria > Burkholderiales > Casimicrobiaceae > VBCG01. The sequence goes on along the minus strand of JADLEZ010000043.1, from coordinate 1,570 downwards.
GACGTGGCCGGGCGTGTGCCCCGGCGCCGGCTCGATGCGGATGCCGTCTTCGATCGCATAATCTTCCTCCACGACCAGGGCCTGTCCTGCGTCCAGAATCGGCAGGACGCTGTCCGCGACATAGTCGCCCGTTCGGGGAATACCGTTGACCCGGGACTCGCTCTCCCAGTATTCCAGCTCGCGCCTGGCGAAGAGGTACCTTGCATTGGGGAACGTGGGCACCCAGCGTCCTCGATCCAGCCTCGTGTTCCAGCCGACATGGTCGACATGGAGGTGGGTGCACAGCACGAAGTCGATCGCTTCGGGAGAGGTCCCGGTGCGCGCGAGCGCGTCGAGCCAGGGCCATTTGCGCTGGTGGAAAAACAGGCGCCGGCGCGGCTTGTGGTTTCCAGCGCAGGTATCGATCAGGATCGTGTGGTGTGGGGTCCTCAGGAGAAAGCTCTGAATCGTGATCACCAGCTTGTCGGCGGCTGGATCATAGTATCTCGGGGCCAGCCAATGGCTTTCCCCACCAATGATTTCGGGCGTGCTGTCAGGAAAAATCTCCGCCGGAGTCAGGAGCGGCCCCTCCGACTCGACAATCCGGGTGAGTGACACGCCTCCGATGAGCGTCGAAGTCATCGCTCGATCTTGGCGCCGGTGCGAGCGCAAGGCCATGATCGCGATCCCATGAATCCGCCGCTCCGGTGAAGCTAACGCCGCCGGTCGCGCCACGCGAGCGCGGCCTGCAATCCTTCCTCGCGCCGGATGCGATCGAACTCGGCGCGCTCCTTGCCGCCGGCGGCCTCGATGTAGATGTCGAGCTCGAGCGCCGCGGCAAGCGCCGCGCGCAGCCCCATCGCGTCGAAGCTGCGGTTGATCGCGAGCTTGGTCAGGCGCACCGCGTTTGGCGCCGCGGCCGCCATGGCCTGTGCGAGCGATCGGGCCCGCTCGTACTCCTCGCCGTCGGGCACGACGTGGTTGACGATGCCGAGCGCCTGCGCGCGCTCCGCCGTGAGCTGGTCGTCGCCGGTCAGGAGCAGCTCCTTGGCGGCCTTCGCGCCCGCGATCCAGGGCAGCAGCAGCGCGACCGCGCCGGAGCCGAACTTCACCTCCGGCGCGCCGAAGCGGGTCGACTGCGCCGCCACGGTGACGTCGCAGGCGAGTGCAAGCTCGAACGCGCCGCCGATGCAATAGCCGTGCACCGCGGCGATGGTCGGCTTCGGGCAATGCCAGAAGCCCATGATGAACTCGAAGTCGGCTTCGAGCAGCGCGCGCCAGTCCGCCAAGCCGCGCGAGCCGGCGGTGGCGGCACCCGCCTTGAGGTCGAAGCCGGCGGAAAACGCGCGGCCCGCCCCGCGCACGACGATCGCGTGCACGGCGTCGTCGCCCGCGAGCGCGGCCAGTGCCGCGCGGGTCTCGTCGACCAGCACGCCGTCGAACGCGTTCAATACCTTGGGCCGGTTGAAGGTGAGGACCGCGACGCGGTCGCTCGTTTCCACCGCGATGGTCGAGTAGGTCATGGCGTGATCTTCGGAGGCGTTCGCGGTTGTCAGGTCACCCTCACTGACGCACGTAGCGCAAGTGGGTG
>JADLEZ010000042.1 GCA_020845855.1 Burkholderiales bacterium | reverse complement strand
CGTGGCACAAGGGCGCGGAAGTGCTTCTGCATACCCTCGTCGATTGCGGTGTCGACACCGTGTTCGGCTATCCAGGGGGCGCTGCCCTCCCCATTTACGACGCGCTCTTTCGTGAACCCCGACTAAGGCATTTCCTCGTCCGTCACGAGCAAGCCGCGGTCCATGCCGCAGAGGGCTACGCCCGCACTACAGGCCGCGTGGGCGTCGTGATTGTCACCTCCGGCCCCGGTGTCGGCAACACGATCACTGGATTGCTCGATGCAATGAGTGATTCGGTTCCCATTCTTTGCATCAGTGGTCAAGTCTCGACAGCGGTCATTGGCACCGATGCCTTCCAGGAGAGCGATGCCCTGGGCATGTCCCGTCCGGTCACGAAGTGGAATTGCCAGGTTCGCGGTGCGGGCGACGTGGCTCACGCGATCCGGCGTGCGCTCACCATCGCCTCCACCGGTCGACCTGGCCCCGTGCTGGTCGATATTCCGAAGGACGTGCAAACCATGCGCACTACGGTATCCATGCCCGCGCCGGTGGCTCGCCTGCATGCGTGTGACATCGACGCCCCGTCGATCCCGCGTGCCAGTCTGCGACGTGCGGCGCAACTTCTCGCGAGTGCGTCCCGCCCCGTGCTCTACGGCGGCGGCGGGCTGGTGAACTCCGGGCCGCAAGCCTGTGCCGCCTTCGCGGCGCTGGCGGCTCGACTGGACCTACCTACGACCCTGACACTCATGGGGCTCGGTGCAGTCAGCGCTCGAGATCCGCGGTTCTTGGGCATGCTCGGTATGCATGGAACGGTGGAGGCGAACCTTGCCATGCACCATGCAGACCTCATCGTCTGCGTCGGCGCGAGATTCGACGATCGCATCACCGGCCGCCTCGAGGCGTTCGCGCCGCACGCGAAGAAGGTCCATGTCGACATCGATCCTTCGAGCATCAACAAGACGGTGAAGGCCGACATTCCGATAGTGGGCGATTGCGGCGCTGTGCTTGGTGCGCTGCTCGACGAGCCCGCGCTGAAGGATCTCACTCCCAGACGCCTGTCGGCGTGGTGGATACGGATTGCGGGCTGGCGGGCCGGGCGTTGCTTGGACTTCACCCCACGACGCGACGCGATCCTGCCCCAGCACCTCATGTCATCTTTGCAGGCGCAGCTCGCCACACGCGACCCCATCATTGCCACGGACGTCGGCCAGCATCAGATGTGGGCCGCGCAATACCTGCGAACCGAGTCGCCGCGGAGTTGGCTCACGTCGGGCGGCGCCGGAACAATGGGCTATGGCCTGCCGGCGGCGATCGGCGCGAAGATCGCGCATCCGCAACGGCTCGTGGTATGCGTGAGCGGGGACGCCTCCATCCTCATGAACATCCAAGAGCTCGCCACCGCGCGCCAGCACGCCTGCGACGTGAAGGTGGTGCTAGTGAACAACGGCTGCATGGGCATGGTCCGCCAGTGGCAGGAGCTCAACTACGAAAACCGCACGAGCCATAGCTGGAACGAGGCACTGCCCGACTTCGTTGCTCTCGCGAAGGCGTTCAGCTGGGGTGCGGCGCGCGTGGAGCATCCGCGCGACCTCGACGGTGCGCTCGCCGCCTGTCTCGCTCACGAGGGCCCCTTCTTCCTGGACGCGCACGTGGTCGCCGTGGAGAACTGCTTTCCCATGATCCCGGCTGGCGAGGGACACCACCGTATCCTGCTCGGCGAAAGCCGCTGGTACGAGGAATGAGCGCCATGTTGCCAACACCGGTTTCCCTCGACGACAAGTACACCGCGACCAGCGGTCACGTCTACCTCACCGGACTGCAGGCGCTGGTGCGCCTTCTTCTCGTGCAGCGTCGGCGCGACGCCGCCGCGGGCATTGAAACCGCAGGCTTCGTGAGCGGCTACCGCGGTTCACCGCTTGGCGGCCTCGACGAGACGCTGTGGAAGGCTGCCAAGCATCTCGAAGCCGGCCACATCAAGTTCCTTCCCGGCATCAACGAGGAGCTCGCGGCAACCGCGGTCTGGGGCACCCAGCAGGTACACCTCACGGGTGAGGCCACCGTGGACGGCGTGTTCGCGCTTTGGTATGGGAAGGCGCCTGGCGTCGATCGGTGCGGCGATGTGTTCAAGCATATGAGCCACGCAGGCACATCCCGCCATGGTGGGGTGCTCCTCGTGGCGGGTGACGACCATGGAGCCTACTCGTCGACGCTCCCCAACCAGAGCGACCATCTGTTCGCCGCGTCGATGATCCCCTACTTGTATCCGGACAGTGTAGGTGAGTACCTCGAGCTCGGCCTGCATGGATTTGCGATGTCGCGCTTCGCGGGACTCCCCGTGGGCTTCAAGGCTTTGGCCGACACCGTGGAATCGTCCTGCTCAATCGCCGCGGACATCGATTCGGTGCGGACACTAGCGCCTACGGATATCCTCGCACCCGAGGGCGGCGTGCACGCCCGACTGTCCACCGACCCACTCGGTCTGCAGGCGCGCAAGCAGGAAGTCCTCATGCAGGACTACAAGATCTACGCGGCCATCGCGTACGCACGATCCAACCGCCTCAATCGCGTCACGATCGACTCAGCCCAGGCACGCCTCGGAATAGTGGCCTCAGGCAAGTCCTACCGCGACGTGCTCGAGGCCCTGGAAGAGCTCGGGATCAACAGCGCAGAGGCGGCACGCATCGGCATTCGGGTGTTCAAGGTTGCCATGCCGTGGCCGCTCGAGCCCGACTCCACGCGCGAGTTCGCGCGCGGACTGGAAGAGATCCTGGTCGTCGAGGAGAAGCGGCAGATCGTCGAGTACCAGTTGAAGGAGCACCTGTACAACTGGCGCGAAGACGTTCG
>JADLEZ010000041.1 GCA_020845855.1 Burkholderiales bacterium | reverse complement strand
TCGCCGAAGCAGGCTTGCGCGACCGTCGTGGCCGCAGCCGGCTGCGCGAGTACGCGAAACTCCGTACCCGGCCGGCCCTTTTTGCCGAGGCGGGACGCAAGCGAGACGTCGATGACGCCCGAGACGGCGCGCAAGCGTTCGGCGGCGAGCGCGATCTCCTCGCCGGTCATGTCGTCGACGTCGAACTCGAGCACCGCGACCACGTCGGCGTCGACGTCGGCGGCAATCGGCACGTGCACCCGCTCGAAGGCGAGCGCGCGCACGACGTTGGGCTTGCCCGGCAGCGTGCGGGTGCCCGCACCTACGCCGATGCCGACGAGGCGGCCGGTGGCGGCGCGGGTGCCGCAATTCGCGGGTGCGACGAGATGGCGCAGGATCGCCGCACCCGTGGGCGTCACGCGCTCGCCGGGCAGGCCGTCGTCGTGCCACGGGTAGCCCGCGAGCAGCGCGCTCGTGGCCGGCGCCGGCACCGGCAGCAGGCCGTGCGCCGTGCGGACCTCGCCGCCACCGAGCGGCAGCGCGCTCGCGCTCCACTGGCAACCCGCGAGGTTGGCGGCGATGCAGCCGGCGGCGACCACGTCCATGAGCGAATGCCAGTCGGCGAGCTCGTGAAAGTGCACCCGGTCGAGCGTCGTGCCGTGGACCTGCGCCTCGGCCTCACCCAGGAGGCCCAAGATGGCCAGCGCATGCTGCCGCGTGGCCGGCGCCAGCGGCGCATCCTCGATCCGCCTGCGCACGTCGGCGTACGCCATCGACGCGTCCTGCGCGACCCGGTACTTCGCCGGCGGCACCGCGAAGCGGCGCGCACGCAGCCCGGCCTGCGAAGCCTGCGTGAACTCGGGCATCGCCCCGCCTTCCGGCCGCAGGGTGGCGAGGTCCGCCAGGATCGGCGCTTCGAGCGCAGGCAGCGCGTCGACCATGGCGGCGACGAACATGTCGCCGGCGATGCCGCCGACCAAGTCAAGGTGAATCGCGAGCGGCGCGCGGTCAGGCAACGACCGGGACCACATAGGGACCTTCGGGGATGACGGCGAGCGTGCCGTCCGTGCCGGCGAGCGCGCCGGCCACCGCGCCCTCCACCGACTCGATCGCGTCCACGCAAGTGAGGCTGCGCTCCTCGGGGTCGAGGCCGGTCGTATAGAGCTGCACGCGGCCCACGCGGGTCGACTTGAGCTGCATCTCGGTCTGCCACTCGTCGACGTCCGCGAATTGCTTGGCCAGCAGCGACGCGAGAAACGCGTCCGACCCCATCTCGCGCAGGCGCGTCTGCGCGTCGCGGAACTCGCGCGAGCCAAGGCCTTCCGAGCAGGCCGACGCGACGATCAGCGTGCCGCCGGGCTCGAGGATGTCGAGCGGCGTGACCATGCCCTTGACGGTCTGGTAGTAGGTCTTGTCGAGGGGATGCCCCGCGGCCGACGTGAGGATGGTGCGGAAGCGGCGGCCGACCGGCACCCGGATCGAGTCCGCGACGAAGTCGACCGCCGCCAGGTGGCTCGCGATCACCTCGCCGAAGTTGACGTACACGAGGTCGCGGTCGTCGTCGAGGACCGTGTTGAGCGCATACACCTCGCCCAGCATGCGCACGATCGCAAGTTGCTCCTCGTGCAGCGGGTTGCCGTCGAGGTTGCATTGGATCGCGAGCGGATCCTCCATGAAACGCGCGCTGTGGAAGGTGCGCAGCGTGTCCTCGTGCGCGATCCCCGGCGCGATCACCTTGCGCCCGCCCGACCAGCCCGCCATGAAGTGCGGCTCGACCAGGCCGGTGGCGATGCGCAGGTCCGCTTCCACGAAGCGGCGGTCGAGCTTCACCGGGACGCGCCGCGAGGGCGTGAAGCCGAAGTCGACGTGCGCCGCATCGTCGCGCGCGAAGTGGTTCTCGACCCGCACGGTGTCGAGCACCCAGGCGTCGCCGACGACCTCGGCGAGCTCGGCGCCCTCGTTCGGGCGGTGCAGGCCGGTGGCGACGAGGACTGTGATGCGCTCCTTCGCCATGCCTGCCGCGAGCAAGCCCTCGATCAGCGGGCGCAGGAAGAGGTGGTTGGGCACCGGGCGCGTGATGTCGCAGATCAGGATGCACGCGCTCCGACGCCCGCGCACCAGCTCCGCGTACGGACCGGCGCCCACCGGCCGCGCGAGCGCGGCGCGCACCGCCGCATGCTGGTCGGGCAGCTTGGCCAGCGGCCGCTTGCCGATCAGCGTGGGACGGGCGTGTCCGGGCAGCCGGACATCGAGCCCGGACTGCCCATACGCAAGGTGAACGCTCTGCGCCACTTCGAATCTCCGACAGGTAGCCTATGTTACCCGTTATGCTGGCGGCCTTGTCCCAAGCTTTCCCCAGACGGAGGCCGCCCCATGTCCGACACCAAGCCCGACCTCGCCGGCATCGTCAAGATGTCGCGCGAGTTTGCGAACCGGCATCGCGTCGACAAAGGCGCGAAGTTCAAGCTCGGCAAATGCGATCCCGCCGACACCGGCCACCTCGACGACGAAGACAAGCGGCGCGCGCAGGAAGCGCTCGCTATCGGCCGCGAGGCGCTCGCGCAGCTGCAGGACAAGCTGTACGCGCAGGACCGGTGGTCGGTGCTGCTCGTGTTCCAGGCGATGGACGCGGCCGGCAAGGACGGCGTGATCAAGCACGTCATGAGCGGCGTCAATCCGCAGGGCTGCGAGGTCCACTCGTTCAAGGCGCCGACCACGGAGGAGCTCGATCACGACTACCTTTGGCGGTGCGCGAAACGGCTGCCCGAGCGCGGGCGCATCGGCATCTTCAACCGCAGCTACTACGAGGAGGTGCTGGTGGTGAAGGTGCACCAGGGGATCCTCGCGGCCCAGAAGCTCCCGCCGTCGCTGGTGACCAAGCGGGTCTGGGACGAGCGCTACGAGGACATCCGCGGTTTCGAGCGCTATCTGTCGCGCAACGGCACCGTCGTGCGCAAGTTCTTCCTGCACGTCTCGCGGGCGGAGCAGAAGGAGCGCTTCCTGGAGCGCATCCATGAGCCGGAGAAGAACTGGAAGTTCTCGGCGGCCGACGTGCGCGAGCGCGCGTACTGGAAGGATTACATGGCCGCGTACGAGACCATGATCCGCGAAACGGCCACGCCGCACTCGCCGTGGTACGTGGTTCCCGCCGACAACAAGTGGTACACGCGCCTGGTGGTCGCCGCCGCGGTGGTCGACGCGCTCGCCTCGCTCGACCTGCACTATCCCGTTATCGATGCGAAGCAGCGCGTCGAGCTCGCGGCAGCGCGCAAGAGCCTGCTCGCGGAGAAGAAGTAGCCTCGCGCGGCGAAGTCAGCGCGAGAGGAACCGGTCGAGCGAGAAGCGTCCCGGGCCGTACACCGCGAGCACCAGCATCAGCGCGCCCCACAGGACGTGGTCCTTCAGACCCGCGTCGCTCAGGTCCGGGTAGGAGATCACGGCCACCGCGTTGAACGCGAACAGCGCGAGTGCCGCCGCGCGCGTGCCGAAGCCCGCGAGCAGGAGGAGCGGCAGGCCGAGCTCCGCGGCGGTGCCGAGGAACGCGGCGGCGGCCGGCGACAGGATCGGCACGCGGTACTCGTTCTCGAACAGGGCGAGCGTGATGTCCCAGTCGCGCAGCTTGGTGAATGCGGCGAGCAGGAACACGCGCGCGAGGTACAGCCTGATCGCGAGCGCGAACAGGGATTGCAGCTTGTCGGCGAGCTCCTCGGCGCGGAAATAGACGCGACCGGCGCGCGACAGCAGGGAAACGGCGGTGGACATGGCAGGCTCCGGTGAGAGGGGACAGGCGATAGTCGCTGCCAGCGGCCGAACCTGTCACCCCAGCGCCATGATCGTGCCGTCGGCGATGTACTTGCCGAGTGCGGCGCCGAGGTCGAATGCCGGATCGGCATGGAGCGTCGCTTCGAGCGCGGTCGCGAGGTCGCTGCCGGCGGTGAGGGCGGCGAGCCAGGCGAACTCGCCGACCGGCAGGCGCACGATCACCGGCGCGTCACCCTCGCGGCGCACGAGCAGGTGGTCGCCGCCTGCGTCGAAGGCGACGGTCAGATCCTCCTGTCCGGCCTGGTGCGCCTGCCAGATGCGCATCACAGGGTAATCCGAGCGCAGGAGCCGGCACGAAGGGTCGAGGGTGAAACGCTGGCGCGCGACTTCGTCCGCGCCCAGCGCGCCCAGCGCGGCCACGACCTCGGCGGGCGAGCCGCGCGGATCCGCCGCGCGCAGTGCCTCGTCCAGCGACCACTCAAGGCGCGCGACCTCGGGCAGGTAGGGAAGCCCGCGCGCGTGCGGATAAGCCGCGAGGAAGCCGGCAAACTCGCCCCCGTACACGTTGAGGTCGCCGGCCGCGGACGGGTGCGCCCGCACGAAGGCGTCGACGGCGGTGTTGAAGAACGGCGCGCCCACGAGCTCGCGCACGACGCGGTAGGTCGCGCCGAGCGCGTTGCGGTAATTGGCCGTGACCGTGTTGCGATAGACCGCGATGCGCTCCGGCGCGCTTTCGGCGCCGGCCAGCCACGCGGCAAAGCGCCGCTGAAGCTCAGGCAGCGATGCGTGCATGGTGGTCCAGCACGTGCTGTGCGGTGGCGGCCTCGCGCCGAAGCACGTCGAACGCGGGGATGTCGGTGTCCCACTCGATCAGCGTCGGCACCGTTCCGAAGCGGGCGATGGCCGCCTCGTACAGCGACCACACTTCCGGGGCTACCGGGGCGCCATGGGTGTCGATGACGACCGGGCCGCTCGCGTCGAATCCCGCGAGGTGGATCTCGGCGACCGCGGCCGGCGGAATCGCCGCGAGATACGCCAGCGCGTCGATGCCGTGGTTGCGCGCGTTCACGTAGATGTTGTTGACGTCGACCAGCAAGGCGCATCCGGTGCGGGCAGCGACCGCGGCGACGAATTCGCATTCATCGAGGGTGGACTCGGGAAAGGCGTAGTAGCTCGACACGTTCTCGACCGCGATCGCGCGTCCGATCGCCTCCTGCACGGCCTGCACGCGCGCGCACACGTGGGCGAGGGCTTCGGCGGTGTACGGCAGCGGCAGGAGGTCGTTGTAGTGGCGGCCGCCGACACTGCTCCAGCACAAGTGCTCCGAGACCAACGCGGGTGCGATGCGGCCGGCGAGGCGCGCGAGTTTGCGCAGGTGCTCGCGGTCGAGCGGGTCGGCCGACCCGAGCGACAAGCCGACACCGTGCATCGCCACCGGGTAATCGGCGCGGACGCGATCGAGCGCGGCGAGCGCCGGCCCGCCGTCGGCGAAGTAGTTCTCGCTGTGGATCTCGAACCAGGGTGCCGCCGGGCGCGTGTCGAGTACGTGCCGCAGATGCGGCGCGCGCAGGCCGATGCCGGCGGCGGTAGGTAAGGCTGCGGTCATGCCCTCACCCCGGGCCTCTCCCGCACGGCGGGAGAGGGGGGTGCAAGGTGGGCACCTTACTTGGGCGCCGCCATCTTCCCGCCCATCTTGTCGCAGGTTCCCTTGGCGACGTACTTCCATTCGGTCGGGTCGTTGTCCATCTTGCTCATGCCCGAGCAGGCGTGCTTCGCGGTGCCGCAGTCGTTCTGGCCGGCCTTCGCCACGCCGTAGCACTTCTCGGTGCCGGC
>JADLEZ010000040.1 GCA_020845855.1 Burkholderiales bacterium | reverse complement strand
TGCTGGCGGGCGGGTTCGCGGCGAGCGGCCGCCTGCCGGCCACGCGCACGCTCGCGCGCGAGCTCGGCGTGTCGCGCACCACGGTGATCGAGGCCTTCGACCGGCTCACTTCCGAGGGCCTGGTCGAATCGCGTGTAGGCGCCGGCACCTACGTGACCAAGGCGCTGGAAGCCGCGCCACCAAAACCGCCGGCGACCGCCCGCGCGCGGATCGAGCCGCCGCGGCTGTCGCGCGCGATGGCGCGCTCGGTCCAGCGCTTCGGCGAGCGCAGCCGGCTGCCGGCAGTCGCCCGCGCGTTCACCACCGCGCTGCCCGCGTTCGACGCGTTCCCGATGGCGCAGTGGGCGCGGCTGTCGGCCAAGCATTGGCGGCGCAGCCGCAGCGAGGTGATGGGCTACGGCGAGGCGCTCGGGCATTGCGCCCTGCGGCAGGCGATCGCGGCGCACCTGCGCGCCAATCGCGGCATCGGGTGCGACGCCGCGCAGATCTTCATCGTCGCCGGCGCGCAGCAGGCGTTCTCGCTGATCGCGGCGGCGCTGCTCAATCCGGGTGACCCCGTGTGGTTCGAGAATCCGGGCGCGATCGGCGCGCGCAACAGCCTCATCGCCGCCGGGGCGGAGCTCGTGCCGGTGCCGGTCGACGACCAGGGACTGCGCGTGGAAGAAGGCCTGCGCCGCCGCCGCCGCTTCCGGCTCGCCTTCGTGACCCCGTCGCACCAGCAGCCGCTCGGCGTGGTCATGAGCCTCGAGCGGCGCTTCGCCCTGCTCAAGGCCGCGCAACAGGCGCGGGCGTGGGTCATCGAGGACGACTACGACGGCGAGTTCCCCTTCGGCGGCGCGCCGCTGCCCACGCTGAAGAGCGTGGACACGAACGACCTCGTGATCTACGTCGGCACGTTCAGCAAGTCGCTGTTCCCGTCGCTTAGGCTCGGCTACTTCCTCGCGCCCGCCGCGCTCACCGACACGTTCGGCTCGATCATGAGCAAGGTCATGCAAGGCGTGCCGACGTTCGTGCAGGCGGTGGTCGCCGAGTTCATCGACGAGGGGCACTTCGCCTCCCACCTGCGGCGCATGCGCCGCACCTACGCGGAACGTCACGAGGCCCTGTGCGCGGCGGCGCGCGCGCGGCTGGGGGGCCTCCTCGACGTGGTGCCGAGCCACAGCGGCCTGCACACCATCGGCCACCTGCGTCGCGGCCTCGTCGAAACGGCGGTCGCCGACGCGGCGCGCGCCCGCGACGTGACGGTGTCGCCCATCGGCCGCTTTTGCCTTACCCGCATGCCGTCGCGCGGCCTCGTGCTGGGCTTCGGCGGCGTGCCGCCCGCCGACATCGAAGCCGGCGTGCGCGTCCTCGGGGAGGTGCTCGAGCGGCAGGCGCGCGGCGGGTGACATTGGCCTTCAAAATTCGCTAGAGTGGACCTGCCGGCGCCGGGCGGACGTGTGGCACGCTGGCGGGACATTGAACGAATACGACTACATCGTCGTCGGCGCCGGCACCGCGGGCTGCGTGATGGCGGCGCGCCTGAGCGAGGACGGCCGGCAGCGCGTGCTGCTGCTCGAGGCCGGCGGCAGCGACGAGCGTTTCTACGTGCGCATGCCGATCGGCTACGGCAAGTGCTTCTTCGATCCGCGCGTGAACTGGATGTACCGCACCGAACCCGAGCCGTCGCTAGGTGATCGCGCGGGCTACTGGCCGCGCGGCAAGCTGCTGGGCGGCTCCGGCTCGATCAACGCGATGGTGTACGTGCGCGGACTGCCGGAGGACTACGACGGGTGGGCGGCGCTGGGCAACCCGGGCTGGGCGTGGCGCGACGTGCTGCCGTACTTCCGCAAGCTCGAGACGAGCCCGCACGGCGCTACGCCGTGGCGCGGCGGCGACGGCCCGATCGCCACCTCCGACATCGCCCGCGACGCGCATCCGCTGTGCCGGGCGTTCATCGCGGCGGGCACCGAGGTAGGGTTGTCGCACAATCCGGACTTCAACGCGGCCTGCGCGGAGGGCGTGGGCTACTACGAGATCGCGGTGCGCGACGGCCGCCGCGTCTCGTCGGCGAGCGCGTACCTGCGTCCCGCGCGGCGCCGGCCGAACCTCACGGTCGCGACCGGCGCGCTCGCCACGCGCATCGGCTTCGAGGGCGCGCGCGCCGTCACGCTCGCCTGGTCGGCGAGCGGCGCCGCGCACGAGGCCCGCGCGCAGCGCGCGATCGTCGTGTGCGCCGGCGCGGTCGGCACGCCTGCGCTGCTGCAGCGCTCGGGCGTGGGCCCCGGCGCTTTGCTGCAGGCGCTCGGCATCGCGGTGGTCGCCGACCTGCCGGTCGGCCGCCATCTGCAGGATCACCTGTGCATCGACTACCTGTATCGCGCGCGCGTACCGTCGCTCAACGAGACGCTGCGGCCGTGGCACGGCAAGCTGCGAAGCGGTGTGCGCTACCTCGCGACCCGGCGCGGACCGCTCGCGCTGTCGGTGAACCAGGCGGGTGGCTTCGTGCGCACGCGTGAGGGACTCGACCGTCCGAACCTGCAGCTCTACTTCTCCCCGCTGTCGTACACGCGCGCCCCGTCCGGCAAGCGGCCCCTGATGAGCCCGGACCCGTTCCCCGGCTTTCTGCTGAGCGCGCAGCCGTGCCGGCCGACCAGCCGCGGCGAGATCGCGATCCGGTCGGGCGACCCCGCGCAAGCGCCGCGCATCGTGCCCAACTCGCTGGCGACACCGCACGACGTCGATGAACTGGTCGAAGGCGCCGTGTTTCTGCGGACCCTGGCGCGGGCACCGGCGCTCGCGGCGGTCATCGCCGAGGAGATGCGCCCCGGCCCGCAAGTGACCACGCGCGAGCAGATGATCGCGGACATCCGCGCGCGCAGCTCGAGCGTGTTCCATCCCGTCGGCACCTGCCGCATGGGCCGCGATCCCCGCGACGCGGTCGTCGACGCGCGCCTGCGCGTGCATGGCGTGGCCGGGTTGCGCGTGGTCGACGCGTCGGTGTTTCCCGCGCTGACCTCGGGCAACACCAATACGCCGGTGCTGATGGTCGCCGAGAAGGGCGCGGCGATGATCCTGGAGGACGCCGCATGACGAAGCTCGCGCCGTACTGGTGGGACGACGTGCCGCGGCCCGCGCTGCCGGACGCGGCCGTGCCGCCGGCGGCCGACGTGGCGGTGGTCGGGTCCGGCTACACGGGGCTGCACGCGGCGCTGCAGACGGCGCGCGGCGGCCGCCACACGGTCGTCTTCGACGCCGAGGACGCGGGCTTCGGCTGCAGCACGCGCAACGGCGGGCAGATCTCGACCAGCGTAAAGCCGTCCTACGCGACCCTCGCCGCGCGCCACGGCCCGCAGCGCGCGTTCGACATCGTGAAGGAGGGCCAGCGCTCGCTTGCGTGGATCGGCGAGTTCGTGCGCGGCGAGGGGCTCGACTGCGACTTCCGCGTGGCGGGCCGCTTCCACGCCGCGCACAACGCGGCGAAGTTCAGGGTGCTGGTGCAGGCCGTCGAGAATCAGCCGCGCGGCCTCGAAGTCGCGGCCCATATCGTGCCGCGTGCCGAGCAGCACGCCGAGATCGACACCGATCTGTATTTCGGCGGCGCGGTCTACGAGCAGCACGCGTCGATCCATCCCGCGCGCTACCACCAGGGCCTGCTCGGCCTCGCGCGCGGCGCCGGTGCGCAGGTCGTCGCGCATTGCAGGGTCGACGGCATCGCTCGCGACGGTGCGCGCTTTCGCCTGACCACCGCGCGCGGAACCTGCCTCGCGCGCGACGTCGTGGTCGCCACCGACGGCTACACCGGTGCGCTGACGCCCTGGCTGCAGCGGCGCGTGATCCCGATCGGCAGTTACATGATCGCCACCGAAGCGATGCCCCAAGCCACGGTCGCGAAGCTCATTCCGCGCGACCGCATCGTGAGCGACACGCGCAAGGTCGTGTTCTACTACCGGACCTCCCCCGACCGGACGCGAATCCTGTTCGGGGGCCGAGTGTCGCTCGACGAGACCGACCCGGCGGTGAGCGGCCCGCTGCTGCGGGCCGATCTCGTCAAGGTCTTTCCCGCGCTGCGCGAGGTGCGCATCACGCACTCGTGGATGGGGATCGTCGCGTACACGTTCGACGAGACGATGCACGTGGGAACGCACGACGGTGTGCGCTTCGCGACCGGGTACTGCGGCGCCGGTGTCGGCATGGGCAGCTACCTCGGGATGCGCGTCGGCCAGCAGGTGCTGGGCCTGCCCGACGGGCGCACCGCGTTCGACGGCCTGCCGTTTCCGACCCGGCCGTTCTACACGGGCCGGCCGTGGTTCCTCGCGCCGTCGATCCGCTACTTCCGGTTGCGCGATCGGCTGCCGATCTAGGCGGTCGATGCAAAAGGCGTCCGCGCGTCTCGAGGATGACGAGGAAGCTGCGTTACGCCCTTTGCATCGAGATTGATTCCAGGCGCTCGCCCTTGGGGCGGCCCGGCGGGCGACCGCCGGAAACAGCACCAAACAACGCGCGTGGTGCGCACACCGTCGCCTTCGATCGCGTTCTGCATCATGCTGCTAGCCCTTCGGCCGCTTGTCCACGACCCGCTTCGCCTTGCCGAGCGAGCGCTCGATGCCGCCCGGCGCCAACACCTTCACTTCGGCGCTCACCCCGATGAGGCTCTTGATGAGACGCGCGAGACGCCGGCCTGCGTCGTCGCCGTCGGCGCTGCCCACCGCCGGCACGCGCTCCACCAGCACGGTCATCTCGTCCAGGTTGCCCGGCCGCGTGATCTCGACCTGGTAGTGCGGGGCCAGTGCCGCGTCGCGCAGCATGAGCTCCTCGATCTGGGTCGGGAACACGTTGACGCCGCGGATGATCATCATGTCGTCGGAGCGGCCGGTGATCTTCTCGATCCGCCGCATCGCCCGCGCGGTGGGCGGCAGCAGGCGCGTCAAGTCGCGCGTGCGATAGCGGATGATCGGCAGCGCTTCCTTGGTGAGCGAGGTGAACACGAGCTCGCCCTTCTCGCCCTCGGGCAGCACCTGCCCGGTCGCCGGATCGATCACCTCGGGATAGAAGTGATCCTCCCAGACGGTGAGCCCGTCCTTGGTCTCGATGCATTCCTGCGCCACGCCGGGCCCGATGACCTCCGACAGGCCGTAGATGTCGATCGCGTCCATCGCGAGCTTCGACTCGATCGCCTGGCGCATCGTCGGGGTCCACGGCTCGGCGCCGAAGATGCCGATCTCGAGCGAGCACGTTCGCGGATCGATGCCCTGGCGCTCCATCTCCTCGGCGATCGCCAGCATGTACGACGGTGTGACCATGATCACCGACGGCTTGAAGTCGGCGATGAGTTGCACCTGCCGCTCGGTCTGGCCGCCGGACATCGGAACGACCGTGCAACCGAGTTTTTCCGCGCCGTAGTGCGCGCCCAGACCCCCGGTGAAAAGTCCATAGCCGTATGCGACCTGCAGGATGTCGCCCGCCCGGCCGCCGGCGGCGCGGATCGAGCGCGCCATCACCGTGGCCCACGTCTCGATGTCGTTGCGCGTGTAGCCGACCACGGTCGGCTTGCCCGTCGTGCCCGACGACGCGTGAATGCGCACCACCTGCTCGCGCGGGACCGCGAACATGCCGAACGGGTCGTTGTCGCGCAGGTCGGCCTTGACGGTGAACGGGAACTTCGCGAGATCGTCGAGGCGCACAAGGTCGCGCGGGTGCACGCCGCTGGCATCGAACGCCTTGCGGTAGTGCGCCACGTTGTCGTAGGCATGCGCGAGCGCCCAGCGCAGGCGCGCAAGCTGCAGCGCCTGCAGCTCGTCGCGGCTCGCACGCTCGATCGGCTCGAGCTCCTCCGGGCGCGGCATCTTCGCGGTCATGATCTTTCTCCTTACACCACGTGCCCCTTGATCCGCGTACTCTTGCCGCGGAACAGCGCGATCGTCGCGCCGTGCTGGTTGCGGACCTCGACGTCGTACACGCCGCTGCGGCCGACCTGCGCGCGCTCGCGCGCCGTCGCGGTCAGCACGTCGCCCAGGTGCGACGGGGCAAGGAACTCGATCGTGCAGCCGCTGGCGACCGTGGCCAGGTTGTGGCTATTGCAGGCATAGGCGAACGCGCTGTCGGCGAGCGTGAATACGAGCCCGCCGTGGCAGATCGCATGGCCGTTGACCATGTCCTCGCGCACGGTCATGGCGAGGTCGGCCTCCCCCGGCGCGACCCACGCGATGCGCATGCCGAGGCTGCGCGACGCGCGGTCCCGCTCGTACATCGCGGCCGCGACCCGCTGGGCGAGCGCCTGCGCTTCCGCCGGCACGTGGGCGCTCTCGCTCACGATACCAGCGTGCCGCCGGTGGCGCTGCGGCGCACGATCAGCGGCGAGCGCCGGTAGCGGGCGTCGCCGTAATGGGCCGCGAGGTTACGCAGGACCTCATCGACGTGCGCAAGCCCGATTGCGTCCGCCCACGCGAGCGGGCCGCGCGGATAACTCACGCCGCTGCACATCGCGAGGTCGACGTCGCGCGCGGCGGCGATGCCTTGCGTCACCGCGTCGGCGGCCTCGTTCGCCAGCATCGCGACGGTGCGCATCACGACCAGGCCTGCGACGTCGTCGATGCGCGAGACCGCGATGCCCGCCGCCTGCAGCGCGCCGATGGCCGCGGACGCTGCGGCGGTGCTGCACGAATCCGCGGCTGCCACGGCAAGCCTCGTGCACGTGCGATAGTCGTGGGCGAGATCGTACGCGACGACGTTGGCGTTGCCGCACGCGACCGCGATACCGGTCGCCGTGCGCCCGTCGCTCGGCACCAGCAGCGCATCACCGGCCGCGAAGTACGCCGGCCCGATCGCGGAATCGGATGCGACCTGTACCACCTCGAACCCGGCGCTCGCAAAGCGCTCGCGCAGCGGCGCCACGAGGGAGCTTTCGCCCGCGGCGCGGACGTGGCCCGGGCGCGGGTGCGGTGGCTCGGTTGCCGGCAGCGGCTTCGCTGCCCCCGAGGCGTACTCGTAATAGCCCCGCCCACTCTTGCGGCCGAAGTAGCCGGCGGCCACCATCTCCTGCTGGATCATCGACGGCGTGAAGCGCGGGTCGTGGAAGTAGGCCTCCCACACGCTCTTGGTCACCGCGAAGTTGACGTCGAGCCCGATCATGTCCATCAATTCGAACGGCCCCATGCGAAAGCCGCCGGCCTCGCGCATGACGGCATCGAGGGTCGACGGGGAGGCCGCCGACTCGGCCAGCAGCCGCAGCGCCTCGGCATAGAACGGCCGCGCGCAGCGGTTGACGATGAAGCCCGGGGTCGACTTCGCGTGCACGGGGACCTTGCCCCACTGCACGGCGGTGTCGTGGACGAGCTGCGCGACGGCGCGATCGGTGGCGACGCCGCTCACCACTTCCACCAGCGGCAGCAGCGGCGCCGGGTTGAAGAAGTGCATGCCCACCATGCGGCCGGGATGCTTCATCCCCGCCGCGATCGCCGTGATCGACAGCGACGACGTGTTCGACGCCAGCACGCAGTCGGGCGCCACCACCACCTCGAGCTCGCGAAAGACCTTGCGCTTGACCTCGAGGTCCTCGACGATCGCCTCGACGACGAGCTTCGCGCTGACCAAATCGCCGATCGCGTGCACCGCCACGATGCGCGCCGCCGCGGCCTCGGCCTGCGACGCGTCGAGCTTGCCCTTGGCGGCGAGCTTCGCGAGCGTCGCGCCGATCTGGCGCTGCGCTTCCTCGGCCACACCCATGCGGTTGTCGAACAGGTGCACCCGGTGCCCCGCCTGTGCGGCGACCTGCGCGATGCCGGCGCCCATCGCGCCGGCGCCGATCACGCCGACTTCCGCATTACGCCCTAGCGCGCCCATCAGCGGCCGGTAAACGCCGGCGCCCGCTTGCCGAGGAACGCGTCCACCCCTTCGCGATAGTCGTCGCTGTAGCCCAGCTCGCGCTGGGTGTCACGCTCGCGCGTCAGGGCGTCCTCGAGCGAGCCGCCTGCGTACAGCGCGCGCTTGATCGCGGCCAAGCCGCGTGTGGGCGCCTGCGCCAGTTGTGCGAGCAGCGTCTCGACCGTGGCCGCGAGCTCGGCATCCTCCACACACTTCCAGATGAGTCCCCAGTCGGCCGCCTGCTGCGCCGTGAGCTTGTCGCCGAGCAGCGCCAACCCCATCGCGCGCGCCGTGCCCACGAGCCGTGGCAGGAAGTAGGTGCCGCCGCTGTCGGGCAC
>JADLEZ010000039.1 GCA_020845855.1 Burkholderiales bacterium | reverse complement strand
GGAGCGAGTATGGGACGCCTCACCACGCACGTGCTCGACACCGCCCACGGCTGCCCGGGCGCGGGCATCCGCCTGACGCTGTATCGCAACCTCGGCGAGAAGTATGCCCTGGTGAAGGACGCGGTGACCAACGCCGACGGCCGCTGCGACGCGCCGCTGCTCGAAGGCGCGGCATTCACCGCGGGGCGCTACCGACTGGTGTTCGCCGCGGGCGAGTACTTCGCCGCGCGCGGCACGCCGCTGCCCGACCCGCCGTTCGTGGACGAAGTGGTGCTCGACTTCGGCGTCGCCGACGCCGGCGCGCACTTTCACGTGCCGCTGCTGGTCTCGCCGTGGAGCTACTCCACGTACCGCGGCTCCTGATGAACGTCCCCCGCGCTCGCTGCGCTCGGCGGCGGCGCAGTCGGTTCCTCGCGGCGGCCCTTCGCAACTGACATGGAGGCCTACACGCTCGACTGGGTCCAGCTCGTCATCCGTTGGGTGCACCTCATTACCGGCATCGCCTGGATCGGGGCGTCGTTCTACTTCGTCTTCCTCGACTTGAGCCTGCTGCCGCCCAAGCGCAAGGAGGACGCCGACGAGGGCGTTGGCGGCGAGCTGTGGGCGATCCACGGCGGCGGCTTCTACCACGCGCAGAAGTACCGCGTCGCGCCGCCGGCGCTGCCCGCGCCGCTGCACTGGTTCAAGTGGGAGGCGTACTGGACGTGGATGTCCGGCGCAGCACTCTTCATCCTCATGTACTACGCGCACGCCGATCTGTACATGATCGACAAGGCCGTCGCCGACATCGCCCCCTGGCAGGCGATCGCGATCTCGGTGGCGCTCCTCGTCATCGGCTGGGTGTTCTACGACCAGCTCTGCCAGCGCGCGGGCCTCGATCACGAGCCGGTGATCGCGGTCGTCATGGTCGCCTTCCTCGCCGCCACCGGGTGGGCGCTGGCGCAGGTGTTCTCCGGCCGCGCGATGTACCTGCAGATCGGCGCCATGATCGGCACGATCATGGCGTGGAACGTGTACTTCGTGATCATGCCGTCGCAGCGCAAGCTGGTCGAGGCGAAGCGCAACGGCGTGGCGCCCGACTCCGTGTACGGGCTGCGCGGCAAGCAGCGCTCGGTGCACAACAACTACTTCACGCTGCCGGTGCTGTTCATCATGATCAGCAACCACTACCCGTTCACCTTCGGCCACGAGCACGCGTGGCTGGTCCTGCTTGCCATTGGACTGCTAGCCGCGTACGTGCGCCATTTCTTCAACCTGCGGCACACGGGACGCACGGTGTGGGCGATCCCGGTCTCGGCGGCGATCGGCGCGCTCGTGCTGGCGGTCGCGATCGCGCCGGCGAAGCCCAAGGCCGGGACATACACCTTCGCCGACGTGCAGGAGATCGTGGCGCAGCGTTGTGCGGCATGCCATGCCGCGAAGCCTACGCAGGCGGGCTTCAACGAAGCGCCCAAGGGCGTGCTGCTCGAGACAGCGGCGCAGATCGTCGCCAGCGCTGCGCAAATCAACGAGCAGAGTGTCCTGACGAAAGCGATGCCGCTCGGCAACCTGACTCACATGACCGACGCCGAGCGCGCGACCCTCGGCGCGTGGATCGCGGCCGGCGCGAAGGCGGACTAGAAGAGGTTCGCCTGCTCCGGCACGTGCTCGTCGTCTTCCGGATGCGCCGGCGGCGGATCGTCGGCTTCCCGCGGCAGGGCGGCCGCGGCTTCCTCGATCAGCGACGCGTCGTCGTTGCGCACCGCGTTGACGCGCGTGGACACCGGGTAGAAGGTCATCGCCTGCGCCGGATAAGGCACGAGCAAATCGGCCACGTCGTCGCCGGCAGCGACCAGCCAGCGCTCGTAGTGCTCGGGCGCGATGATGACCGGCATGCGGTCGTGCACCGGCGCAAGCAGCGCGTTGGACTGCGTGGTGACGATGGCGCAGCTGTCGAGCACGTGGCCTTCCGGCGACAGCCAGCGCTCGGTGAGCCCCGCCATCGCGAATGTTCCGCCGTCCCTCATGCCGACGTGCATCGGCTGCTTGCCGCCGCTCGCGCGCGGCATCCATTCGTAGAAGCCATCGGCGGGAACGAGGCAGCGATGATGGCGCAGCGCCATGCGAAACGCGGGCTTGTCCGCGACCGTTTCGGCGCGCGCGTTGATGAGGCGGGCGCCGATCGACGGATCCTTGGCCCAGCGCGGAACGAGGCCCCAGCGCACCTGCGCCAGCTCGCGCTCGCCGGCGCGGTTGCGGCGGATCACCGGCACGTCCTGCGTGGGCGCCATGTTGTAGCGCGGACCGATCGCCGGCGGGTGCGGCAGCCCGAACAGGAGCGCCAGCGCCGCGGGGTGCGTGTGCAGTTCGTAGCGCCCGCACATGTTTAGCGCTTGCCCGGGGCGTCCAGCGAGGGGTCGGCGAGGAGGCGCCGCGCGGTCTTCGCGACCTGCAGCGTATCCCAGTACGCGTACGCACCGACCGCGGCAGCACCGGCGAGCGGCACCCAGCGGCTGGCGGCGTTGCCGGCCACGCGCTTACTGAGCGTGACGCCGACTTTCGACGCCGCCGCCTTCAGCGCGCCAGCCGACAGCTGCTGCACCACGACGCGCTGTCCCGCGCGCACGACGTAGTCGCGCATCACCTGGCTGGCCGCGTGGCGGAACAGGCAATACAGCATGTGCATGCGCGAGAGCTCCGCCGAGCGGCCGTACAGCGCGAAGATGTCGGCGACCATCTGCCGCTGCGTTTTCCAGATGAGGTACAGGTCGGGCAGCACGGTGATCATCCCGAACGGGCCGGGAGGCAGCGCGAGCGACCCCGACAGCACCGCGGCCTGCCGTGCGGCGGTTCTGGCGATGAGCTCGGCCTGGCTGTCCGGATCCGCGACCGCATGCGTCCTCGGCCGCGGCACCTCGGAGATCGCGCGCTCGACGGCGCCGCCCAAGTCGCGCGGGACCTCTTCGCGGACCGCTGGCAGGTGCTTGGCGGGATCGGCGGACATGGCGGTTCAATTGGGGACGCGGTCCCCTCGTTTCCACTATAGGGGTGCCGCGGGCGCCCGGCAAATCCGGGGCGGTTACAATCGCCAGGTCTTTTGGCCGCGGACCGTCTATGCAAGTCGCACGCTGGCTGCACCTCCTGGGCGTGGTGGTCTGGGTCGGCGGCATGTTCTTCGCCCACATGGCGCTGCGCCCCTCGGTGCAGGCGCTCGACCCGCCGCAGCGGCTGCCGCTCCTGGCTACCACGCTGTCTCGGTTCCTGACCTGGGTGGCGGTCGCGATCGTGCTGATCCTCGGCAGCGGCGCGTACCTGATCGTGACCTACGGGGGGTTCGCCGCCGTGGCCTGGCCGGTGCATGCGATGACCGGGCTGGGCGTGGTCATGGTCCTCATCTACGCCTGGCTGGTGGCCTCGCCCTTTCGCCTGCTCAAGGCGGGCGTGGCCATCGCGGACTGGCCGCGGGCGGGGGCCGCCATGGCTCGCGTGCGCCACCTGGTCGCGGTCAATCTCGTCCTGGGGATCGTCACGATCACGGTCGCAGCACTCGGCCCGCGATGAGGATCTTCGGCTTCGCGGGATGGTCCGGCAGCGGCAAGACTACCCTGATCGAGCGCCTGGTTCCGATCCTCACGGCGCGCGCGGGCAAGGTGTCGCTGGTCAAGCACGCGCATCACGGGTTCGATGTCGACCAGCCCGGCAAGGACTCGTTTCGCCACCGCGAGGCAGGCTGCCGCGAGGTCCTGGTGAGCTCGTCGCGCCGTTACGCGCTGATGCACGAGCTGCGCGGCGAGCCGGAGCCGACGCTGCCGGAGCTCGTCGCCCGGCTCTCGCCCTGCGACCTCGTCCTGGTGGAGGGTTTCAAGGCGTTCGCCCTCCCCAAGCTCGAGGTCTGGCGGCCGTCGTTGGGCAAGCCGCTGTTGTACCGCGGCGATCCTGCGGTCCGGGGAATCGCGACCGATGACCTGGCGGCGTTGGCCGACGCGCCGCTGCCGGTCTTTTCGCTCGACGGCGCGGACGAAATCGCAACGTTCGTCCTGCGGGAGGCCGGTGTTTTGGCAGTCGTCGATTGACGACGCTTCGCCGCCGGAGTAGGTTGAACTTGCGGCTGCCGGCACGGACCAAGCGAGTACGTTCCGGCCGTCCCACCGGGATCCGCCGGTTACCAGGCGACTCCAAGAAATGTCCAGGATTCAGAAGCTTGCGTTGGTCTCCGCGGTGCTGCTGGGATGGTCCGGCAGCACGCTGGCGGCCGACCCGCCGCAGGCCGGCAACCAGGCTTCGGGCTTCTACGGCGGGATTGCCTTGCGCGAGTCCGGCCGGACCGGCGACGGACTGACGATCGGCCACCTGAACTCGGTCTGGAGCCGGTTCGCCATGCCGGTCACGGATGACTCCGGAACCCGCACCCTCGCGTACGGGGGCTATCGTTGGACCAACGACCTCGCGGTCGAGGCGGCATTCGCCACCCGCGACCGCTACGCGTTGCAACCGAATCCGGCCGGCGCTCGCCGCGGTGTGGGTCTCGCGCTCGCGCCCGACGCCGACCCCGGCAAGGCGTGGAACGTGGACGTTTACACGAGCTGGGAATTCCGCAAGCGGCTGGCGTTGTACGGCCGTCTGGGCTATGTCCAAAGCGAAGCGCCGTCGGCCTCGTACCTGCCGGGCCTGGCGAGCGACGCGGTGCGGCGTTCGCGCGAAGGCGTGAACTATGGCGTCGGCCTGCGTTACGACATGACCTCCGCGCTCGGCCTGCGTCTCGAGTACGCGCGCTTCGCGCGGATGCCGGGCGAGCTTTCGAGCGGCCTCATGCCCGAGAACGATCAGGTGCAGCTGGGCGTTCAATTCCGCTTCTAGCCGAGCGGCCTATAATCGGGGTTTACTGGACTTCCGCGCCGCGCGCTCCGAGGCTGATTTCGCGCTCGGGCACGCCGTCCTGCGCTCATGCCCGATTCGCGCACACCCGCCATCACCCTCGACGTCGTCTATCTCGCGCGCCTGCGTGAGGCGTTCGGCCGCGGCCGCGAGGGCCTCACCGTGGCGAGCGGGGCGACCGTGGGCGACGTGCTCGCGGCGTTACGCGCCCGCGGCGAGCCGTTCGCGCAGGAGCTCGCGCCGGGACGGGCGGTGCGCGTCGCGGTCAACCACGACATCGCGCCCGCCGACCGCGTGCTGCGCGACGGCGACGAGGTCGCGCTGCTGCCGCCGGTTACCGGCGGTTGAGCATGGCCGTCCGCGTCACCCACGACGACTTCGATGCCGGCCGCGAGATCGCGGCGCTGCGCGGCGGTGACACGCGCGTGGGCGCGGTGGCGTCGTTCATCGGCACCGTGCGCGACGTCAACGAGTCCGCCGTAGTGTCGGCGATGACCCTCGAACACTACCCCGGCATGACCGAAAAGGCGCTCGCGCAGATCGTTGCGCAGGCGCGCGAGCGCTTCGACATCCTCGACGCGCTCGTCATCCATCGCGTCGGGGAATTGAAGCCTGCCGACCAGATCGTGCTGGTGGCGGTGACGAGCGGGCATCGCGGCGACGCCTTCGACGCCTGCCGCTTCATCATGGACTACCTCAAGACGCGCGCGCCGTTCTGGAAGAAGGAAGCGATTCCCTCCGGCGCGCGCTGGGTGGACGCGCGGACGAGCGACGACGAGGCCGCGGCGCGCTGGAATCCAAAGGGATGACCTCTGCAGCGTTGTATGCCCTCGACTGGGGGACGACGTCGGCGCGCGCCTATCGCATGGATACGCGCGGCGCGGTGCTCGAGGCGCGCAGCGCGCCGCTGGGCATCGCGCAGGTCGACGACGGCCGCTTCCACGACGCGCTGCTGCGCCTCCTGGGCGACTGGCAGCACGAGCGCGCGCCGCGCCTTGCCTGCGGCATGATCGGCAGCCGCCAGGGCTGGGTCGAGACGCCGTACGTCGCGTGCCCGGCGCGTCTGCCGGATCTGGCGGCGGGCATCGTGCGCGCGCCGGAGGGTGACCTTTGCGTGGTGCCCGGCGTGCGTACGCGCGACGCCAACGGCATTCCCGACGTGATGCGCGGCGAGGAAACGCAGATCGCCGGCGGTGTGGACGAGCGCGAGGAGCGCGTGCTCGCCGTCTTGCCCGGAACCCACAGCAAGTGGGCGCTGGTCGAGTCCGGCCGCATCGTCGACTTCGCGACCTTCATGACGGGCGAGATATGGGGCGTGCTGCTCGCCCATAGCATCCTCGGCCGGCTGGCGGTGAAGGCTGACCCGGAGGCCGGCCCGGGGCCCGGCTTCGCGCGCGGGGTCGCGCGCGGGCTCGGCGCCGGCAATCTCGCGCACGATATGTTCGGCGCTCGCTCGCTGGCGCTCCTGGGCGAGCTGCCGGGCGAGGAGGTCGCCGACTGGCTGTCCGGCGTCATGATCGGACGCGAGGTGCGCAATTCCCGCACGTGGGCGCAGCGCCATGGCTACGACGGTGCGCGCGTGCGACTGATCGGCGACGACCGTCTGGTCGCGCGCTATGCGCAGGCGTTGGCGCACGCGGACGTCGCCGTCGAGCGCGCCGACAGCCGCGCGGCGGCCTATGGGCTGTGGCGCATCGCGGTCGAAGTCGGCATCGTCGACGAATTGCGCTAGAACGACCATCACCATGAAACCGCTCGCCTCGTATCTGGAGCCGCTACCGCTGATCGCGGTGCTTCGCGGCATCACCCCGGAAGAGATCCCTGCCATCGGTGACGCGCTCTTCGATAACGGCTTTCGCATTCTCGAAGTGCCGCTCAACTCGCCGCGGCCGTTCGACTCGATCCGCCTGCTCGCGCAGCGGCACCAGGGCCCCTGCCTCGTCGGCGCCGGCACCGTGCTGCGGGTCGAGGACGTCGCGCGCGTACGCGAAGCCGGGGGCGAGCTGATCGTGATGCCGCACGCAGACGCCGCGGTCATCCGCGAAGCGAAGCGCCTCGGCCTTTTGTGCGTGCCGGGTGTAGCTACCCCCACCGAGGCCTTCGCGGCGCTTGCCGCGGGTGCGGACGGGCTCAAGATGTTCCCGGCGGAGGCCCTGCCGCCCGCGGCGCTGCGCGCGTGGCGCGCGGTGCTGCCTTCCGATGCGCTCGTGTTTGCGGTGGGCGGCATGAAGCCCGACAATCTCGAACCCTATTGGGTGGCCGGCGCCTCGGGCTTTGGCACCGGGTCGAACCTGTACAAGCCGAAGGCGGCGCCGGCAGCCGTGCGTGC
Source organism: Burkholderiales bacterium (assembly GCA_020845855.1). Taxonomy (GTDB): domain Bacteria; phylum Pseudomonadota; class Gammaproteobacteria; order Burkholderiales; family Casimicrobiaceae; genus VBCG01. The sequence goes on along the minus strand of JADLEZ010000039.1, from coordinate 10,500 downwards.
CGTCGCCGCCGCGTTCAACGCCGCCATTCGGGCGTTGAAGGAACGTTAAGCAAGACCGTGTCACTTACGAAAAACAGGGATTCCTCGCTGCGCTCGGAATGACACGGTTTCGACGAATCGTTAAGGGGAGCAGGATGCGCACGATCGTGAAGTCGTTGCTCGCGCTGGCGAGCCTTGCCGCGCTGGCGCCCGCCGCGCAGGCCCAGTCCGGTTTCATCGAGTGCTCGAGCATCAGCTACCGCTACCAGTTTTGCCCGGCCAACACCCAAGGCCGCGTGAACATGATCCGCGAGGTCTCCACTGGCAACCTGTGCCGGCAGGGGCGCGGCTGGGGCTTCGACAACAGCGGCATCTGGGTCGACCGCGGCTGCCGCGCGCAGTTCAGCTACGGCCGCGACGGCGGGGGTGGGGGCAACTGGAACCGGCCGGGCGAGATTACTTGCGAGAGCATCGGCTACCGCCGCCGCTTCTGCAACGCCGACACCGACGGGCGGGTGAGCCTCGTGCGCGAGATCTCCACCGGCAACCTGTGCCGGCAGGGCCGCGGCTGGGGCTTCGACAACAACGGCATCTGGGTCGACAACGGATGTCGCGGCGTGTTCAGCTACGGCCGCGACAACTCGTCGCGCAACGACGGCGCGGCGATCGCGGCGGGGGTCCTGGGCGCGCTCGCGCTCGGCGCGGCGATCAGTTCGTCGCAGAACAGCAATCCCCCGCCCCCGCCGCCGCCCCCGCAGCCGCCGATCGCGGTACCCCCGCAGTGGGCGATCGGCTCTTTCCACGCGTACGACCCCGACTCCGGCGACATCGTGCAGCTCGTCGTCGACGGCGGCGGCCGCGTGTACCTGCGCAACGAAAACGGCGCGGTGGTGAGCCAGGGCGACCTGCGCGACGGCATGATCTTCTGGACCAGCGGCAAGCGCTCGTGGCTCGCGCGCGAAGGTCCCGGCGTGATGGTGGGCGACATCGACACCGGCAAGCACTTCTTCTTCCGCCGCAATGCCTGACCTCGTCGCGCTCGGCGAGCCGCTGGTCGAGTTCAACCAGGCGCGATCCGCCGACCCGTCCGCTTACCTGCAGGGCTTCGGCGGCGACACCTCGAACATGGCGATCGCCGCCGCGCGCCTGGGCGCGCGCGTGGGCTACCTCACCAGGGTCGGCGACGACGCGTTCGGCCGCATGTTCCGCGACCTGTGGGCGCGCGAGGGTGTGGACACGGCCGGCGTCGCGATCGATCCCGAGGCGCCCACCGGCGTGTACTTCGTCGCGCACGGGCCGCAGGGTCACGAGTTTTCGTACTTGCGCGGCGGCAGCGCGGCGAGCCGCATGCGGCCGGACACGCTGCCCGCCGAGCCGTTGCGCGGCGCGCGCCTCGTGCACGCCTCGGGCATCAGCCAGGCGATCTCCGCGAGCGCCTGCGACACGGTGTTCGCGGCGTTCGACGCCGCGCGCGCGCAGGGCGCGATCGTAAGCTACGACCCCAACGTGCGGGCCAAGCTGTGGCCGTTGGCGCGCGCGCGCGCGATCGTGCTCGCGTCCGCCGCGTTGGCGACCTGGTGCCTGCCGAGCCAGGACGATGCGACTGTGCTGTTTGCGGGAATGGCGCCGGATGCGGTCATCGATGCGCTGCATCGGGCCGGCGCGCGCGGAGTGGCGCTGAAGCAGGGCGCCCAAGGCTGCGTGATTTCCGACGGCAGTCGCCGCGAGCGGTTACCCGCGCATGCCGTGCGCAGCGTGGACGCCACCGGCGCGGGCGACTGCTTCGACGGGGCGTTCGCCGCGCGCCTGCTGGCCGGCGACGACCCGTTCGTCGCGGCACGCTACGCCAACGTCGCAGCGGCGCTGGCCACGACCGGGTACGGCGCCGTCGCGCCGCTGCCGCGCGCGGCCGACGTAGCGGCGGCGCTGGCGCGTTAAGGGCCATAATGACGAGCCGCGTTTCGCGCATACACACTATGGGGGAGCAGGCTCATGCCCATTGGGACTGCGGTGCGCCATCTCAGGAAGGGCGATTGGCAGAAGGCCCACGCGATCGTGCAGGAGGACGAGTCGGAGCTCGGCTGCTGGGCGCACGGCATCGCGCACCTGCTGGAAGGCGACCTTCCGAATGCGCGCTACTGGTACCGGCGCGCGCATCGCGCGTTCCCGAAGGATGCCGACACGCAGTCGGAGATCGCGGCGCTCGCCGGCGCCGTCAAGGCGGCGACCCATTGAACGTGCCGTTCGTCCCGCCCATGCCCGGGATCCGGCCCTAGCAGCATGATGCAGAACACGATCGAAGGCGACGGTGTGCGCATGACGCGCGCTCGGACGCCTTTTGCATCGACCTGCTGGATGCGGTTCCCGCGCTGATGCTGGACTTCGCCGCGGTCGGTATCGGCGCGGCGCTCGGCGCGTGGCTGCGCTGGGGCTTCTCGACCTGGCTCAATCCGCGCGTGCCCGAGTTTCCGCTGGGCACGCTCGCCTCGAACCTCATCGGGGGCTATCTCGTGGGCCTCGCGGTGGCCTACTTCGTGGCTCGCCACGACCTGCCGCCGGCCTGGCGGCTGTTCGTCATCACCGGGTTCCTGGGCGGGCTCACCACGTTCTCGACGTACTCGGCGGAGGTAACCGAGCTCCTCGCGCGCGGCGCCTATACTCACGGTATCGCCCTGGCGGCCACGCATCTGGTCGGGTCGCTGTTGCTGACCGCCGCCGGCTTCGCGACGTTCCGCGCGCTCGCGACCTGATCTTCACGGAAGGAAAGGCAAGATGCCGCACGCCGTACGCATCAAATCCCACGGGGGTCCCGAGGTCCTGGCGCTGGAAGAGGTCACGCTCGGCAACCCGGGCCAGGGCGAGGCGCGGGTGCGCCAGACCGCCATCGGCCTCAACTACATCGACACCTATCACCGCAGCGGCTTGTACCCGCTGCAGTTGCCGAGCGGTATCGGGCAGGAGGCGGCGGGTGTCGTGGAAGCGGTGGGATCGGGCGTGACGTTCGTGAAGCGCGGCGATCGCGTCGCGTACTCGGGCGGGCCGATCGGCGCTTACGCGACCGAGCGCATCATGCCCGCGGACCGGCTGGTGAAGATCCCCGAGGGTGTGGACGACACCACGGCCGCGACGCTGATGCTCAAGGGCCTCACCGTGCAGTACCTGTTCCGCCAGACCTACGTGCTGAAGGGCGGCGAGACGATACTCTTCCACGCTGCCGCGGGCGGCGTGGGCCTCATCGCCTGCCAGTGGGCGCGCGCGCTCGGCGTGCGCATGATCGGCACTGTCGGCTCGGACGAGAAGGCGGCGCTCGCGAAGGCCAACGGCTGCGAGCACGCCATCGTGTATACGCGCGAGGATTTCGTCGCGCGCGTGAAGGAGATCACCGGCGGCAAGGGCGTGCCGGTCGTCTACGACTCGATCGGCAAGGACACCTTCCCGCAGTCGCTCGATTGTCTCGCGCCGCGCGGCCTGTTCGTGAGCTTCGGCGCGTCGTCGGGGCCGATCGCCGCGTTCAACCTAGGTCTCCTCGCGCAAAAGGGATCGCTGTACGCGACGCGGCCGACGCTGTTCACCTACGCGGCGCAGCGCGACAGCCTGGTCACGATGGCCAAGGACATGTTCGACCTCGTGCTGGCCGGCAAGATCAAGTCGGAGGCGCGCCAGCAGTATCCGCTGCGGGAAGCCGCCGCCGCGCACAAGGCGCTGGAGTCGCGGGTGACCACGGGGGCTACGGTGCTACTGCCCTAATTCCGGGCGGCGGCGTTCAGCAACGCGCGCGCCGCGTCGGGCAGCTCCGACGCGGTGAGCCCGAGCGGACCGTGACCGTCCGCCACGAGGAGATCGGCGGCCGCGCCGTGCAGGCACACCGCGCAGCGCAACGCGGTACGGGCGTCGACCTGCTGCGCGAGGAGCGCGCCGAGGAGACCCGACAGCACGTCGCCGCTGCCGGCGGTCGCGAGCGCCGGCCCACCGCTCGTGTTGATGTCCCACGTTCCGTCGGGGTGCGCGAGCACGCTGCCCGCACCCTTCAGCACCACGTTGGCGGCGAGCCGCTGCGACAACGCGCGCGCCGCGCCCATGCGGTCGTTCTGCACGTCCGCGACGGCGACGCCGAGCAGGCGCGCGGCTTCCCCCGGGTGCGGGGTTGCCAGTGTCGACGCGTCGCGTGCCTGCGCGGCCGCGAGCAGCGCGGGATCCTTCGCGATGAGGTTGAGCGCGTCGGCGTCGAGCGCGATGGGGACCGGCAGCGCGAGCGCGCGCATGAGCAGCGCCCGCGCGGCGTCGCTGGTGCCGAGACCAGGCCCGATCACCAGTGCGTCGGGTTGCGCGTCGAGCACCGCGCCCGCGTGGCGCAGCATGAGCTCGGGCATGCCGGTGTCGAGCTTGGGCGGGTCCGCCATCAAAAAACCCAGCCACACTTTGCCGGCGCCGGTGCGCATGGCGGCACGCCCGGCGAGGATGAGCGCGCCGGCCATCCCCTCGCTGCCGCCCAGGATGCCGAGGGTGCCGAACGTGCCCTTGTTCACGTTGCGCGTGCGACGCCGAAGCGTGGACGGCAGCGCAGCGGCGAGCGCGGACCAGTCGAGGGCGAAGCCGCGCGCCTCGGTCGTGGCATCGAGCCCCAGCGCGTGCACGGAAAGCTCACCGCAGTGATCCGGACCGTCGGCGGTAAGCAGTCCCGGCTTGAGCGCGATGAAGGTGGCGGTAGCGCGCGCGCGGATCGCCGGCGCGTGCGCAATCCCGGTCGCGGCGTCGAGGCCGGTCGGGATGTCGAGCGCCACGATCGGCGCGCCGGTCGCGTTCGCCCACAGCACGAGGTCGGCGTGCCGGCCTTGCGGCGGGCGCGTGAGGCCGATGCCGAGCAGGCCGTCGACGACGAGCGCTGCGCGCACGTCCGGCGGGCGGTCGAGCGTGCTGCCGCCGGCGGCGGTATACGCCGCATGCGCGGCCGCCGCATCGCGCGGCAGGCGTTGCGCGTCGCCGGCGAAGACCACGCGCACGTCGTGGTAGCTCGCGCGCAGCAGGCGCGCCACGACCAACGCATCGCCCCCGTTGTTGCCCGGTCCGGCCAGCACCACGATGGGCTTGCCGCGATCCCCGCACCAGCGCAGCGCGACCTCGGCAGCCGCGGCGCCCGCGCGCTCCATGAGCCCGGCGTCGGCATGGCGCGCTTCCTCCGCCCGCAACTGCGCGAGATCGAGAATGGGCGCCAATGCCGGCGTCATGGGAGCGATTATAGGCGGTGGCGCATGGACAACCCCGAACCCCGCCGCTACACTAGCCGCGAATTTGCCCGCCCGGGCGCAGCCCAGGCCGGTTCCCGCATCGCCCGCGTCGAGCGGCAAGAATCGCCGTCACGCGGCGCCCAACTGGAGGTTTTCGATGAAGTTTCTCCCCAAGACCGGATTCGTGCTCGTCGCGGCAATATTCGCACTGACCGCCTACGCCCAGGACTCCGGCACCCTGAAAAAGATCAAGGACAGCGGCACGATCGTGCTCGGCACCCGCGAATCGTCGGGTGCCCTCGCGTTCACGCTGGGCGACGGCAAGTACGTCGGGTTCCACACCGAGATGGCCGAGCACATCGCCAAGGACATCCAGCGCGACTTGAAGATGCCCAAGCTCGACATCAAGTACCAGCCCGTCACGTCGCAGAACCGCATCCCGCTGGTGCAGAACGGCACGGTCGACTTGGAATGCGGCTCGACCACCAACAACCTCGCGCGCCAGAAGGACGTCGCGTTCGCGATGACCACCTACGTCGAGGAAGGCCGCATCGTCACCAAGAAGAACTCGGGCATCAAGGGCATTGCCGGCCTCAATGGCAAGACCGTCGCCACCACCACGGGCACGACGTCGGTGCAGACGCTGCGCAAGAACCGGCGCGCGGCGAACATGGACTTCAAGGAAGTGTTCGGCAAGGACCACGCCGACAGCTTCCTGCTGCTGGAAACCGGCCGCGCCGACGCCTTCGTGATGGACGGCCAGATCCTCGCCGGGCTCGTGTCGAAGTCGAAGAACCCCGGCGACTTCGTGATCCTCGGCGACATCCTGTCGATCGAGCCGATCGCCTGCATGCTGCGCAAGGACGATCCCGCGTTCCTGAAGGCGGTCAACGCGAGCATCGTCGCGATGGTCAAGAGCGGCCAGCTCGCCAAGATGTACGACAAGTGGTTCATGCAGCCGATCCCGCCGGCGAACACCAAGGTCGGGCTGCCCCTGTCGGCGGCCACCAAGCAGGCCTGGAACAACCCGAACAACAAGCCGATGGAAGAGTACTCGGTCCAGTAGGCATCGCCCTTTCTGGCGCATAAAATGCGCGGCGGCGGTTTACCGGCGCCGCGCTTTTTGTTGCGGGGGCCAGATTCGATTCTCGAACTTGCGGGCGACGCAGCACCGCGCCACCTTGGCCGCGATGTGGCGGAGAATCGACTCTGACCCCATTCTCACGGATCGCGCACCAGGAGGCTTAGCGCAATGACTTGGGACTGGTCGTTCTTCCTCCAGGACAAAGGCGACGGCCAGACGTACCTGGCGTGGATGATGTCGGCCTGGGGCCGGACGCTGCTCGTGTCCGGCTTCGCGCTCGTGGTCGCGCTGGTCTCGGGCTCGATCATGGGCATCTTCCGCACCACGCCGATCAAGGCGCTGGTGTGGATCGGCAACGCCTGGACCGAGCTCTTCCGCAACATCCCGCTGCTGGTGCAGATCTTCCTCTGGTACCACGTCATCCCCTCGATCTGGAAGGGGCTGCAGTCGGTCCCCGACTTCATCGCGGTGGTGGTCGCCCTCGGTGTGTTCACCTCGGCGCGCATCTCCGAGCAAGTCAAGGCCGGCATCCAGGCGCTGCCGCGCGGCCAGCGCTACGCCGGCCTTGCGATGGGCCTCACGCTGCCGCAGACGTATCGCTTCGTGCTGCTGCCGATGGCGTTCCGCATCGTCATCCCGCCGCTGACCAGCGAATCGATGAACATCATCAAGAACTCCTCGGTCGCGTTCGCGGTGAGCATCACCGAGCTTACGTTCTTCGCCATGCAGGCGCAGGAGGAGACCTCGCGCGGGATCGAGATCTACCTCGCGGTCACCTTCCTGTACTTCATCTCCGCGTTCGCCGTGAACCGGGTGGCGGCGGTGATCGAGAAGAAGGCTCGCGTGCCGGGCATGATCGGCGGAGGAGGGAAATGAACCCCCACGCTCGCAGGACAGCTTCGCTCGCTGCCCCCAAAGGGGGCGCAGCCCCTCCGACCTCATTGAGCGAGATTGCCGACGCAGGCTACACACGTCGGTCGGCGCCTTCGCTCGCGGTCGCGCCCTTCGGGCCTTGGCTTCGCCCCGCTCGCGAAGACGGCTCGGGGCGGCCCTTCGGGAGGGACGAATGAACCTCTCCTTCGCCTTCATCGACTGGAACCTGATTTCCAGTTTCATCGTCAAGGGCTTCATCTTTTCCATCCAGCTCACGCTGGTCGCGATGGTGGGCGGCATCGCCATCGGCACCCTCGTGGCGCTGATGCGCCTGTCCGGGAAGAAATGGCTCGAGTACCCGGCGGCGTTCTACGTCAACACGCTGCGGTCGATTCCGCTCGTCATGGTGATCCTGTGGTTCTTCCTGCTGATCCCGCTCCTGATCGGCCGGCCGCTCGGCGCCGAGCTGTCGGCGATGATCACGTTCACGGTGTTCGAGGCGGCGTACTACTCGGAGATCATGCGCGCGGGCATCCAGTCGGTGCGCAAGGACCAGGTCTCCGCGGGCTACGCCGTGGGCATGACCTACGCGCAGTGCATGCGCTTCATCGTGCTGCCGCAGGCCTTCCGCAACATGCTGCCGGTGCTCCTGACCCAGACCGTCATCCTGTTCCAGGACACCTCGCTCGTGTACGCCGTGGGCGCCTACGACCTGCTGAAAGGCTTCGAGGTCGCGGGCAAGAACTTCAACCGGCCGGTCGAGATGTACCTCCTTGCCGCCGTCACGTACTTCGTGATCTGCTTCAGCCTGTCGATGCTCGTGCGCCGGCTGCAGCAGAAGATCGCCATCATTCGCTGAGGATCCGGCATGCCCATGATCGACATCAAGGACGTGAGCAAGTGGTACGGGAGCTTCCAGGTGCTGACCGACTGCACCACGAAGATCGAGAAAGGCGAGGTCGTCGTCGTCTGCGGGCCGTCGGGCTCCGGCAAGTCGACGCTCATCAAGACGGTGAACGCGCTCGAGCCCTTCCAGAAGGGCGACATCGTCGTCGACGGCATCTCGATCGCCGACCCGAAGACCAACCTGCCGAAGCTGCGCAGCAAGTGCGGGATGGTGTTCCAGCACTTCGAGCTGTTCCCGCACTTAAGCGTCACCCAGAACCTGACGCTCGCGCAAATCCAGGTGCTCGGCCGCGGCAAGGACGAGGCCATCGCGCGCGGCATGAAGATGCTCGACCGCGTGGGCCTCATGGCGCACAAGGACAAGTTCCCGGGGCAGCTCTCCGGCGGCCAGCAGCAGCGGGTGGCCATCGCGCGGGCGCTGTCGATGGACCCGATCGTCATGCTGTTCGACGAGCCGACCTCCGCGCTCGACCCGGAGATGGTCGGCGAGGTGCTCGACGTCATGGTGACGCTCGCGCAGGAAGGCATGACCATGATGGTGGTGACCCACGAGATGGGCTTTGCGCGCAAGGTGAGCAACCGCGTCATCTTCATGGACCAGGGCCGGATCGTCGAGGACGCGACCCAGGCGGACTTCTTCGGCACGCCGCGCTCGGAGCGGGCGCAGCAGTTCCTCGCGAAGATCCTCCAACATTAGCGTGTGCGATTCTCGTGTCCGCGGTCGCTGCGCGACGGGCTGCGCGAATCGCACCCGATGATGCTTCCGCCGCCGCCTTGGGGCGGCCCTGCGGCGGCGGCGCGGTAAAATCGGAAGCGCGCCGATCGCCGGTCGCTTTGCGACGTGGCTCAGTAGCGCGCGTGAACGGAGTTCCCCCATGAGTCCACGCTGGATCGCTGCGATGCTTGCGTTCACCGCATCGCTTGCGCTCGCCCAATACCCCGACCATCCGGTCACGATGATCGTGCCGTTCCCGCCCGGCGGCGTCGCCGACACCGTCGCGCGCCCGGTCGCCGAGGCGATGGGGCGCGACTTCCGGCAGCCCGTGGTCATCGAGAACAAGCCCGGCGCCGGTGGGGGCATCGGCATGGCGCAGGCCGCGAAGGCGAAGCCCGACGGTTACACGGTGCTCATGGCGCTCGCTTCGCTCACCGTGCTGCCGGAGGCCGACAAGATCCGCGTCCTCGCGCACTGGGGCGACGTGCGCCTCGTGACGCTGCCCGACGTGCCGAGCCTCAAGGAAGCGGGCACGGATGTCCAGTACGCGCAGTGGTCGGGCCTGTTCGTGTCGGCCGGCACGCCCGACGCGGTCGTCGCGAGACTGCGCGAGGCCGCGCGCGCCGCGGCCAACGACCCGAAGGTGAAGGAGGTGCTGCTCATGGCGGGCAGCCCGGTGCAGTATCTCGATGCGCCGGAGTTCCAGCGCTATGTCGACGCCGATGCGGCAAAGATGGCGGAGGCGGTGAAGCGAATCGGAAAAGTCGAGTAGTGGCTACGGGCAAGCCACTGGGGCTGGATCAGGGACTCACTAACTACGGCGATCGCGACTTCGCGCGTTATCTCCGCCGCTCGATGGCGCGTTCGATGGGCGTGTCGCCCGAGCTCCTCGGCAAGCCCATCATCGGCATCGCGACTTCACCCAGCGACTTCAACAACTGCCACCGGCTGATGCCGGAGCTCACCGAAGCCGTGAGCCGCGGCGTGCTCGCGGCCGGGGGCCTGCCGCGCGCGTTTCCCACGATCTCGCTGGGCGAAGTGTTCCTCAATCCGACCAGCATGATGTTCCGCAACTTGATGTCGATGGACGTCGAGGAGATGATCCGCGCGCAGCCGATGGACGCGGTGGTGCTCATCGGCGGCTGCGACAAGACGGTGCCCGCGCAACTGATGGGCGCGGCGTCGGCGAACCGGCCCGCCATCCAGCTCGTCACCGGACCGATGATGACCGGCCGCCACCACGGCGAGCGCCTCGGCGCCTGCACCGACTGCCGGCGCTTCTGGGCGAAGTTCCGCGCGGGCGAGATCGACGCCGCCGAAGTGGAGCGGGTGGAAGGCCGCCTCGCGACCACCGCGGGGACGTGCGCGGTGATGGGAACGGCGAGCACGATGGCGTGCATCACGGAAACGCTCGGCATGGCGCTGCCGGGCACCGCCGCGATTCCCGCGGTGGACTCGCAGCGCCTGGTCGCGGCCGAGGAAACGGGCAAGGCCGCGGTGCGCCTCGCGCATCAGCCGATACTGCCCTCGCAGGTGATCACCACCCAGTCGGTGGAGAACGCCTTGCGCATGTCGTGCGCCCTGGGCGGCTCGACCAACGCGGTCGTGCACCTCGCGGCGGTGGCGGGCCGGCGCGGCATTCGCATCCCGCCCGAGCGCCTGAACGCGATCTCGGACGAAACGCCGGTGCTCGTCGATCTGAAACCGGTCGGCGAAGG
>JADLEZ010000038.1 GCA_020845855.1 Burkholderiales bacterium | reverse complement strand
GGTATTACTCGGGAGCAGCCATGGCGGTTTCAGTCACGAGCAAGGGTCAAGTCACCATCCCGAAACGGATCCGAGACGCCTTGGGCATCACCCCAGGCAGCAAAGTCGAGTTTGCCGTCGCGGGCGGCGGCGCGCGGCTCGAGCTGGTCAAGAGGCACACCTCCTCGCGCCTCGAGGACGGGACGGCCATCCTCGCCTACAAGGGGCGCCGGATTCCGGTGGACGAGATGCATGGTGGGTTGGCCATGAAGAGGGCGGCAAAGCGTGCGCGCCGTTGACACGAACATCCTCGTGCGGTTCTACCTCCGCGACGACCCTGCGCAGGGTCGAATTGCCGAGAGCGTGCTCTCGGCTGGCGACGTATTCGTCCCCAAGACCGTGATTCTGGAGCTCGAGTGGGTGCTGCGGTATGTGGCCGATCAACCGGCGAACAAGGTGATCGAGTGCCTGGCGCATCTCATCGCTCTGCCGGGAGTTACCGTCGAAGATCGCGACGAAGTCGACGCAGCGCTCGCCTACTGCCGGGATGGGATCGATTTCGCCGATGCGCTGCACCTCGCCGCGAGCGGCGAATGCAGCGAGCTGCTGACGTTCGATGACCGTGGTTACGCGAGGCGGGCCAAGAAGCTTCGCCTCGAGCCGCCGGTGCGGGTGCCGAAGCGCTAGTTCCGGCGTCACCGATCGGAACCGCGTAAACTGGTCCTCGAAAGCCGAACGCTATGCGGCTCCTTCCTTCCCTAGCGCGAATACTTCCGATCGTTGCATTGCTGCTGGTGGGAACTCTTGCGGCACCCGACGCGAAGGCCGCAGGCGCCAAAGAGGTGCTCATTCTCCACTCTGGAAGTTGGCGCGCTGGATATCCTCGCGGGTGATGATCTGGACCGGCACCGCGGCCTCGCGGTCGACCGTGGGTATGTTGCTCCCCGTCACCAACACCTTGAGCTGCTCGCCGGTCGTGCCGGGACTGCCCTGGCATCCTGCGCGGCGGCCAGCGGCACCCAGCAAGGCATCAGTCCCCCATACACGAGCGCGCACAATCGTGTCCTCATTCGTGGGGAATCCGCAGGATGGCTACCGACTCGCCCGCGTCGCGTCGCTCGAATGCAAGGGCGGCATTGCCGCCGTACAGCGATTGGAGGCGTCCGCGCACGCCCGCGACACCGCCATTTTCGACAGTGAGGTCGATCCCGATCCCAACGATCTCCAGGCGGATCGCGTCGGTCGTCGCGGTGGCGCGGAGGTCGACCGAGCCGGCGGCGTGCCATTCGGTGGGCGCGTGCGCGATCGCATGGTCGACGAGCGGCAGCAGGATCATCGCCGGCATCCGGCTGTTGGCAACTCGAGCATCTGTGTCGATCGAGAACGCGAGTCGGTCGCCCATGCGCAGCCGCGCAATGGAAAGATAGGCGCGCACCAGATCGAGTTCCTGCCCGACGGTCGAGGTCTCGCGCATCTTTGGCATCGCCGCGCGCAAGTAGGCGATCAGGGCGTCGAGGAGGCGCTCGCCTTGCGCATGATCACGCGCGTACGAGAGCTTCACCTGTGCCAAGGTGTTGAACAGGAACTGGGGCTCGATGCGCGCCTGCATGGTTTGGAGGTCGGACTCGATGCTTCGCCGCTCCGCTGCGATGCGCTGCAGCTCTGCCGCATGCATCCGGGCGCGGGCGCGGGCCGCCCGCCTGCGGTCGTTGATGATCCAGACGACCGCTCCCGCGACCATCGCGAACTCGAAGAAGATGTTGAGCGCGAATCCAACCCCGCCGGGAGGCCGAACCGGCACTCCCGCAGCCAGCCGGATCAAGCCCCATATCAAGAATATGGTTATAGGCACGCTGACGGCGCCGGCAACGAGCAACGCCAGGACATAGGGGCCGCGACAATCGGGATCCTTGCCTGTTACGCGATCGGCAACGACGATCGTCAGCAACAGGGCGAACGCCTTCAGCTGGTCACCGAGGAAGATGACCGGCGCCACGTCGACATTAATGGTCACGATGGTGCGATAGAGGAACATCCCGCACGCCAACAGGAATGTGACCAACACCTGCTGGCGAGTGATCCCTCGCCACGCCGCCAGCACGGTACGCGCAGTAAGCTTCTCCGGCTGGCGGGCCGGCGCCGTGGCCGCGAGCGTGCTCACCGAGCGCTCGCTGGGGTGGGCGCCCTTGCCAGCGGAATGGCGATCGTTGCAACGACGCCCTGGGGGGAATTCCTGGTCAACGAAAGGCGACCCGACTCGCCATACATCGCCGCGAGGCGCGCACGGATGTTGGCCAAGCCGGTGCCCCCACCCGAAGTCTGGACGAAGCCGCGGCCGGAGTCCGCAACCCGGACCCGCAATTCGCCGTCGTGAAGCGTCGCGTCGATGCGCACGGCGCCGCCGCCCCGCTGCGGCGCCAGGCCGTGCTTGATCGCATTTTCGGCCAGCGTGAGCAGCATCAGCGGAGGAAAGGGCACGCCGCCAAGCGCTTCGGGAATGGTCACGGCGAAGGTGAGCCGGCGCCCCATGCGTATCGCCTGGATCTCGAGGTAGGACGTGGTGAGTGCCGCCTCCCGCCCAAGTGTGGAGTCGGCAGCACGCAGGTGAGGGAGCGCCGCGGCGAAGTACTGCACGAGGTTGTCGAGCATTCCCTGCGCTTCGGGCGCGGCAGTCGCATGCAGGCTGCGGACGTTCGCCAGCGAGTTGAACAGGAAGTGCGGCTCGATCTGTGCCTGCAGCATCTTCAGGCGCGCCTCTTCCAGGCGCTGCACGAACCGCGCGCGGTCGCGCAGCGCCTGGTCGGCGCGGGCGCTACTCTCATCCGCGACGCGAACGTAGATGAAAACCGCGGCGACCAGCGTGCAGAGCAGGGCGTAGCGCACGACGGCCACGAGTGCGGGTGCGAGAAGGGATTCGTGCTCCACAAAGGTGAGCGACCCTACACTCTCGACGGCGATCATCAGTGCTACACCCACGATGCACGACGCGGCGATGGCGATGGCGACTGCCGGGTAGCGCAGAGCAGCCCTGCGTGGCGCGAGGTTGTAAGTGACGACGACGGCGAGGGCGACCGGGATTGCGACGAGCAGGCCGGATGCCGTCGCCTGCGCCGTCTTCGCGAGCCAACCGAGGAAGAAGGCGAAGGCGCCGTCGAGCTGCGGACCGACGTCCAAATCCCGGCTCGTTCGCCGCATCGCATTGATGAGGCAGAGGATCGCGACCAGCCCCATGCCTTTCCACGTGAGCCCTTCGAACCAAATCGCCCCGAGTCGCGCCGCCCGGTTCATCGGACCGGACCTCACATCTGCTTGAACAGATGCGCGTAGGACTCGCTCACCGGAAGCGTTTCCTTGCGCTGCTTCAACTTGACGCACAGTTGCCCGCTCATGCTCCGCGTTACACCGGCGATGGCGTTCACGTTGACCACCGTTCCGCGATGGATCTGGCAGAACATCCGAGGGTCGAGCTCGTCGATCAGCTCCTTGATGGGCCGGCGAATGACCGAATCCTGGTGCGGCGTAACCACCACCGCGTACTTGTTGTCCGCCTTGATGTAGCAGATCTCGTCGACGGTGATGAGGCGCAAGTCGTCACCCTGCGAGGCCGTGATCCAGCGCAGGAACTCCTTGACCGGCTTGGCGGAAGCGTCGAGAACCTCGAGGAGACCGTCGACCGGCTTCGGGACGCCGCCAACTCGCTCGCGCAGGCGCGCGACCGAAGTCGCGAGGCGTGCCGCTGAGAACGGCTTCAATACGTAGTCGACCGCGCCCTGCTCGAAGGCGGCCACCGCGTAGCTGTCGAAGGCGGTGACGAAGACGATGTGGCACTTGCCGCTCGCCTGCCTTGCAACTTCGAGGCCGGACAACCCGGGCATCTCGATGTCCAGAAAGAGAATGGCGGGCGCATGCTCATGAAGCGCGTGCAGCGCCTCGAATCCGTCTTCCACGTCGGCACAGATCTCGAGCTCGGGCCACAGGCGAGCGAGCGTGTGACGAAGGTCAAGCCGCAACACCGGCTCGTCTTCGGCGATGACCGCTTTCAAGACGCGCATCGGTCCTCCTCCACTGGACGCATTTACAGCATCGCCAACCCGGCGCCAAGCGGCCCGCGTCCGCCAGGCACCCGCTCTCGCCGCGTTCACGCCGGCACTGTGACACAAACGGCGTAGGTGCGTGGCGCCTGGGCGCGGCCTGTGCGGGGTACTCGCGCCGCCAAACCAGGGGTTCATCGCGGTCGGACCGGCACTCGCACCCAATCGGGATGGATTCGTCTCAATTTTGCGGCGCGGGTCCGGGGGGCACGCAGACTTTGGGCCGGGGCCGTGTCCGGCCCGGAATTCTTCAACCAAACCGAAGGGGACTACATGAGATTCAGCAGGACGTTGATCGCTCTCTCGATAGGCGCGGCGCTGGCGGCCGGCTCCGCCATGTCGTTCGCGTCGTCGCGGATACCTGAACGATCCCTCGTGGGCGCTTGGAGAACCGTGGTGACGCTCGTCAACTGCCAGACCGGCCAGCCGGTTGGTGCGCCCCCGATCTTCGGACTGTCCACGTTCAACCTCGGAGGAACGATGGCGGAGTGGGGGATCGGCCCGGGCGGGAGCCCGGCGCAGCGCAGTCCCAGCGCGGGCGTATGGCAGCGCGATCCCGGCTGGCGGGACTACTGGTTCACGTTCGTGCATTACCGCTACGACGCGAGCGGTGCGCTCATCGGATCGCAAAAGGTGTCCGCGGACGCGGTGCTCGCAAGAAGCGGCGACAGCTACGAGTCGATCGCCGAGGTGGAGGTCCTCGACACGAGCAACAAAGTGATTGCGACAGGCTGCGCGACTTCCGTCGGAACGAGGATCGATTAGCAACGGCCGCTCCAGGAGCGAAGGGCGGTGTGCGAGGGCACCGCCCTTGGCCCGGACGTGTTGTTTCTTATCGCGACGAAGCTGTGAGCACTCGTTCCCTTTCACTCCGGAGGAATTCAAAGATGTCTACGTTCCCGC
>JADLEZ010000037.1 GCA_020845855.1 Burkholderiales bacterium | reverse complement strand
GCTGTGGGACCTCAAATGCAGGCGCGCGGGCGAGCCGCTGTGGAAGGCCGCGGGCGGCGCGCAGCGGCGCGTGCCCGTGTACACGACCGAGGGCGGGTGGCTGCACCATCCCGCGCAGCAGCTCGTCGACGAGTCGCTCGCGGCCAAGGCGCAGGGGTTTCGCGGCGCCAAAATGAAGGTGGGCAAGCCGTCGATCGCGGAAGACGTCGCGCGCCTGTCGGCCGTGCGCGCCGCCGGGGGTGATGCGTTCGAGATCATGGTCGACGCCAACCAGGCGTTCACGGTCGCCGAGGCGTGCCGGCGCGCGTACGCCTATCGCGATCTTTCGCTCGGCTGGTTCGAGGAGCCGTTGCCGGCGGAGGACCTCGCGGGCCATGTCGAGCTCGCGGCGAAGGCGGCGATGCCCATCGCGGTCGGCGAGTCGCTGTACCACCCGTCGCACTTCCGCGAGTACCTCGAGCGGCGTGCCTGCTCGGTGATCCAGGTCGACTGCGCGCGCATCGGCGGCATCACTCCGTGGCTCAAGGTCGCGCATCTCGCGGAGACCTTCAACACGCCGGTCTGCCCGCACTTCCTGATGGATTTGCACGTGTCGCTGTCGGCGGCGGTGCCCAACGGCGCCTGGGTGGAGTACATTCCTCAACTCGACGACGTCACCACGTCGCGCATGGCGATGGCCGACGGCTACGCTGTTCCCCCGGCAACGCCGGGCCTCGGCATCGACTGGGACTGGGCCGCGATCGACCGCTACGCAGTCGTGCGCGCCACCGTTTCATAGGAGCACCCTCATGCTGACGCGCAGCTCCCTCGTGATCCGCCTCCACCCCAACGACGACGTCGTCATCGCGCGCGCGCAGCTCGTGGGCGGCACTCGCCTCCTCGACGAGAACGTGACCGTCTCCGGCCTGGTGCCGCCTGGGCACAAGGTGGCCACGCGTGCGATCAAGGCCGGCGATCCCGTGCGCCGCTACAACCAGATCAT
This sequence comes from Burkholderiales bacterium, assembly GCA_020845855.1. Classification (GTDB taxonomy): domain Bacteria; phylum Pseudomonadota; class Gammaproteobacteria; order Burkholderiales; family Casimicrobiaceae; genus VBCG01. The sequence goes on along the minus strand of JADLEZ010000037.1, from coordinate 12,664 downwards.
CGGCTTCGCGAGCCGCGACGTGGCGCCCGGCGAGCACGTGCACCTCAACAACCTCGCGATGGGCGCCTTCGAGCGCGACTACGCGTATGGCGCGGACGCGAAGCCCACGCAGTACATCACGCCGGCGGCCACCTTCGACGGCATCGTGCGCGCGGACGGCCGGGTCGCCACGCGTAACTACATCGGGCTGCTTTCGACGGTGAACTGCTCGGCCACGGTGGCGCGCGGCATCGCGGACCATTTCACGCGCGAGCGGCTGGCCGCGTACCCGAACGTGGACGGCGTGGTGGCGCTGACGCACGGCTCCGGCTGCGGCATGGACACCCACGGCGAGGGCATGCAAGTCCTGCGCCGCACGCTCGCGGGCTATGCGCGCCACGCCAACATGGCGGGGGTGCTGATGATCGGCCTGGGCTGCGAGGCCAACCAGATCAGCTCGCTGCTCGGCGCCGAGAAGCTCGAGGAAGGCCCGCTGCTGCAGACCTTCAGCATCCAGGACACGGGTGGCACGGCCAAGACGATCGCGCACGGCATCGCGCTCGTCGAGGCCATGCTGCCGCACGCGAACCGGGTCACGCGGCAGCCGGTGCCGGCGGCGCACATCACCGTCGGCCTGCAATGCGGCGGCTCCGACGGCTACTCGGGCATCACCGCCAATCCCGCGCTGGGCGCCGCCGTCGACCTGCTCGTGCGCCACGGCGGCACCGCGATCCTGTCGGAGACGCCGGAGGTCTACGGCGCCGAGCATCTGCTCACGCGACGCGCGGTGTCGCGCGAGGTGGGCGACAAGCTGATCGCGCGCATCAGGTGGTGGGAGGACTACACCGCGCGCGAGAAGGGCGAGATGAACAACAATCCGTCGCCGGGCAACAAGGCTGGCGGGCTCACCACCATCCTGGAGAAGTCCCTGGGCGCGGTGGCGAAAGGCGGCACGACCAACCTGGTGGAGGTCTACGAGTACGCGCAGCCGGTGACGGCGAAGGGCTTCGTCTACATGGACACCCCGGGTTACGACCCGGTGTCGGCCACCGGGCAGGTCGCGGGCGGCGCCAACATGATCGTGTTCACCACCGGCCGCGGCTCGGCGTACGGCTGCGCGCCGTCGCCCTCACTCAAGCTTTCGACCAACACGCCGCTGTGGGTGAAGCAGGAAGAGGACATCGATCTGAACTGTGGCGGGATCGTCGACGGCGACGCGACCGTGGACGAGATCGGCGCGCGCCTGTTCGCGCTGATGCTCGCGACCGCGTCGGGTGCCAAGACTAAGAGCGAGCGGCACGGCTACGGCCAGAGCGAGTTCGTGCCGTGGTACCTGGGCGCGGTCATGTGAAGTAGGGCAGATGGCCACCGTATCGTTCCGCAACGTCGAGAAGTCCTTCGGGTCCACCAGGGTCCTGCACGGCATCACGTTCGACATCGACGACGGCGAGTTCGTGGTGCTGGTCGGCCCGTCCGGCTGCGGCAAGTCGACGCTGCTGCGGATGCTGGCGGGGCTCGAGGAGATCACCGGCGGCAGCGTCGCCATCGACGGCAAGGTGGTCAACGACGTCGAGTCCAAGGACCGCGACATCGCGATGGTGTTCCAGAGCTACGCACTGTACCCGCACATGACCGTGGCGGAGAACATGGGGTTCAGCCTCAAGCTGCGCAAGGCCGACGCCAAGGTCACGCAGGAGCGCGTCGCGCACGCCTCGCGGATCCTAAACCTCGATCCGTACCTCGCGCGCTATCCGCGCGAGCTCTCCGGCGGGCAGCGGCAGCGGGTCGCGATGGGCCGCGCCATCGTACGCGACCCCAAGGTCTTCCTGTTCGACGAGCCGCTGTCCAATCTCGACGCCAAGCTGCGGGTTGCGATGCGCGCGGAAATCAAGGCGCTGCACCAGCGCCTGAAGACCACCACCGTGTACGTCACGCACGACCAGGTCGAGGCGATGACCATGGCCGACCGCATCGTGGTGATGCACGACGGACGCATCGAGCAGATCGGCGAGCCGCTCGCGCTGTACGACCATCCGGCGAACCTGTTCGTCGCGCAGTTCATCGGCTCGCCCGCGATGAACGTCGTCAACGGCACCGTTCGCCGCGGCAACGGCAGCGCGATCGTCGACGTGGGCGACGGCGTGCATTGGCCGTTGCACCAAGGCCCCGGGCAGGAGGGGCAGGCGGTCGCCTACGGCGTGCGCCCGGGAGATCTCACGTTGACCGGCGCGGACGCGCCGGGCGCGGTGGCCGGTGAAGTGGTCGTGGTCGAGCCGACGGGGGCCGAGACCGAGCTCCTGATCCAGGCCGGCAATGCGCAGGTCACGCTCGTCACCCACGGGCGACCGGACGTCGCGCCCGGCGACCGCGTCGGCCTCGCGGTGACGCCGGGTAAGGTGCACGTGTTCGACCAGGGCAGCGGTCATAGGGTCGGAGTCGACTTGCGTCTTGCGGGCGAGGCGGCAGGAACGGCCGATCGGACATCGGCGTAGCAGTAAGTCGACTCTGACCCTACTTACCCCGATAAGTCGACTCTGACCCCACTTATCCCGACCCAGCAGAGATTCGACTCTGACCCCATTCTCTTAACGTAATTCGACTCTGACCCCATATATGAAGAAGCCCCTGCGCTCCACCCAATGGTTCGGCCGCACCGACCGCGACGCGATCACCCACCGCTCGTGGATGAAGAACCAGGGTATCCCGCACGACCAGTTCGACGGCCGCCCGGTGATCGGGATATGTAACACGTGGTCGCAGGTCACACCTTGCAACGCGCACTTCCGCGAGTTGGCGCAACACGTGCGCGACGGCGTGCTCGACGCCGGCGGCTTCCCGCTCGAGTTCCCGGTGATGAGCCTGGGCGAGACGCTGATGCGCCCGACCACCATGCTCTTCCGCAACCAGGCCGCGATGGACGTCGAGGAGTCGATCCGCGCCAATCCGTTCGACGGCGTGGTGCTGCTCATGGGCTGCGACAAGACCACGCCCGCACTCCTGATGGGCGCGGCGTCGTGCGACCTGCCGGCCATCGGTGTGTCCGGTGGGCCGATGCTCAACGGCAAGTACCGGGGCACCGAGATCGGCTCCGGCACCATGGTGTGGAAGATCACCGAGATGCTCAAGACCGGCGAGATGAAGCCGGCCGACATGCTGGAAGTCGAGTCCTGCATGTCGCGCTCGGCCGGGCACTGCATGACCATGGGCACCGCGTCGACCATGGCGTCGATGGTCGAGGCGCTCGGCATGGGCCTGCCCACCAATGCGGCGATCCCGGCAGTCGACTCGCGCCGCCGCGTGCTCGCGCGCATGGCGGGGCGGCGCATCGTCGAGATGGTGCACGAGGACCTGCGCATGTCGAAGATCCTCACCCGCAAGGCATTCGAGAACGCGATCATGGTCAACGGCGCGATCGGCGGCTCGACCAATGCGGTCGTGCACCTGCTCGCCATCGCCGGGCGCATCGGTGTGGACCTGACGCTCGACGACTGGGACCGCCTCGGCCGCAACATGCCGTGCCTGGTCGACCTGCAGCCGTCCGGCAAGTACCTGATGGAGGATTTCTACTACGCCGGCGGCCTGCCGGCGGTGATGAAGGAGATCGGCAAGCACCTGCACAAGAAGGCGCTGACCGCCAACGGCCGGACGATCTGGGACAACGTGAAGGACGCGGTCAACTACAACGAGGATGTGATCACCCCGCTTGGCAAGCCGTTCAAGCCGCAGGGCGGCATCGCGGTGCTCAAAGGCAATCTGGCGCCCTCGGGTTGCGTGCTCAAGCCGTCGGCGGCCACACCCGCGCTCATGAAGCACAAGGGCCGCGCGATCGTGTTCGAGGACATCGACGACCTCAATGCGCGCATCGACGATCCCAAGCTCGACGTCGACGCCGACTGCGTGCTGGTGCTCAAGAACTGCGGGCCGAAGGGTTACCCCGGCTTCCCCGAGGTCGGCAATTTCGCGCTGCCCGCGAAGATCCTGAAAAAGGGCATCACCGACATGGTGCGCATCTCGGATGCGCGCATGTCCGGCACGGCGTACGGCACCGTCGTGCTGCATACTGCGCCGGAAGCGGCGGCCGGCGGGCCGCTCGCGCTGGTGCGAAGCGGCGACCTGATCGAGATCGACGTCGAGAAGCGCAAGATCCAGCTCCACGTGTCCGACGCCGAGCTCGCCAGGCGCAAGCTCGCGTGGAAGCCGCTGCCGCCGCACTCAGACCGCGGCTGGGTGAAGCTTTATTGCGACACCGTACTGCAGGCCGACCGCGGCGTGGACCTTGACTTCCTGGTCGGACAGTCGGGCGCCAAGGTGGGGCGCGAAAGCCACTAGTGGCATCATGCAGAAAGCGAGCGCAGGCGACGGTGTGTGCACAACGCGCGTTGTCGGTCCTCATGCCGATGTGCGCAGGTAGCGCATCATGAGCGTGCCGTCGGAAACGAGGTCAAGGAATCCTGACGCGAAATGTCGGAGTCTGCGGATACCGCGACCGCGTGCAAGCGCGCAAACTCAAAGCGTGTACTTGACGCGAGAAGATCATAAATGGCAACCTCCAAACCGTTCGAAACCATTCCCGTCGGCACGAGCGTGACGTGGCATTATCGCAGCGCGATCGGACACGGTACCGTTACCGGCGTGCACAAGCTGGGCACGACGCCCGACAATACGATGTACAGCGTGCGTCAGCATGACCACCATCCCGGCGAGCCGCCTATCGTCCATCACACGGGCAAGGCGCTGAGTCTGGTCAAGTCCTGAAGCCGCGCGGAAGAGGTCCGGGCGGGCGTATCGAGCACCTGCGCGAAGCAAGATTCCTCGCTGCGCTCGGAATGACGCTACCCGGCGTCCCGGCGGTCCGCCGGGCGCCCTACAGCCGCGACCGCGCGATCGCGGGCACATCGAAGATGCGCGGGCCCTCGCCGGGCGGCGTCTCCACGGCCGACACCAGCGCCGCGACGATCTCATCCAGCTTCACGAGCCCGAGGCGGATCGCCTGCTCGCGCGTCGGGGGGAACAGGCGCGCGAGCGCGTACAGCGGCTGCAGCGCGACCGGCCAGTAGTGGCCGGGGCCGAGCACGTACCACGGCCGCACGAAGGTCGCGGGGATGCCGGTCGCGAGCACCGCCGCCTCGCCGCGCTCGCGCGCTGCGATGTACGAGCGCATCAGCGGCGCGGGCCGCGCCACGCTCACGTACACGATGTGCGCGGCGCCTGTGTTCATCGCGGCGGTGGCGGTCGCCTGGATCGACGCGAGGTCGACGCGCTCGAACTCGGCGGTCTTGGACGGGTTGGGGTGCGGCGTGCCGACGAGGTGCACCACCGTCGCCGCGCGCGGAATCGAGTAGGCGAAGCTCGCCGCGTCGAGCGCGTCGCCGATCACCGCGGTGGCGCCGGCCGCGACCCTGTCCTCCGAGCCCGCGCGCGCGAGCGCGACCACCGCATGCTTGCGCGCGACCAGCGTCTCGACCAGAGGCCGTCCGATGTAGCCCGTGCCCCCGGTGACGAAGACGGTCTTGCCCAATCAGCGCAGGGAGAGGGTGCCCGGCGCGGCGGGCGAGGGCGCATGCGCTGCGTCCGGCGGCGGGAACGCCTGGCGGAAGGTGAACGCCCGTGGCGTCGGACCGTGCGCGCGCAAGTGCGCGAGGCGCGCCATCGCCTCGTCGATGCCGACGTTGAGCTGCGCGAGGTGATAAGCGCTCATCCGTATCCTTAGAACAGTTCGCCCTGCGCCTCGTTGGCGCGCGGCGGGTGAAAACGGGTGGTGTCGAAGGGCCGTTCGCGATGGCGGCCGAGACCCGCGCGCCGGGCGGCGAGCTCGAAGCGCTTCTCGATGAGATCGGCGAAGAGCCCGGTGCCCTTCATGCGCGTGCCGAACGTGCCGTCGTAGTCGCGGCCGCCGCGCAGTTGCTGCACGAGGCTCATGACGTGCGCGGCGCGCAGGGGATAGTGCTCGTCGAGCCAGGCGCGGAACAAGGGCGCCACCTCGAGCGGCAGCCGCAGCATGATCCAGCCCGCGCTGGTCGCGCCGTGCGCGGCGGCGGCCACGAGGATCGCTTCGATGTCCTTGTCGTTGAGCTGGGGAATGACCGGCGCAACCAGGACGCCGGTCGGGATGCCCGCGGACGACAACGCGCGCACGGCCTGCAAGCGCCGCTCGGGCGCGGCCGCGCGCGGCTCGAGGCGGCGCGCGAGGTCGCGGTCGAGGGTCGTGACCGACACGTACACGCGCGCCATGTTCTTCGCGGCCATCGGCGCGATCAGGTCGATGTCGCGCTCCACCAGCGCCGACTTGGTCACGATCGAGAACGGGTGCTCGTGCGCGCACAGCACTTCGAGGATGGCGCGGGTCACGCGCCACTCGCGCTCGATGGGCTGGTAGGGATCGGTATTGCTGCCGAGCGCGATCGGATCGCAGACATAGCCGGGCTTCGCCATTTCCGCGCGCAGGAGCGCGGCCGCCTCGGGCTTGGCGAAGAGCTTCGTCTCGAACTCGAGGCCCGGCGACAGATCGAGGTACGCGTGCGAGGGGCGCGCGTAACAGTAGATGCAGCCGTGCTCGCAACCCTGGTACGGGTTGATCGATTGCGTGAACGGGATGTCGGGGGAGTCGTTGCGCGCGATGATCGTCCGCACGCGCTGGATCGTCACCGTGGTGCGGACCTGACGCGACTCGCCTTCCCCCTCCGCCGGCCGCTCCCAGCCGTCGTCGTACGCCTCGCGTGCGTCGCGGCGATAGCGATTGCCAGGATTGAAGGTGGCGCCGCGACCGCGGACCGGGTCCGCGCCCGGCGCGCGGCGCTTAGGGTCCGGCAGGGGTGCCGCCCGCTCCAGCGCGTCGTACGGCTTCATCCGGGCGATTTTACGCCGGGTCGCGAATCCACATAGAATCCGACTCGACCCATGACCAAACCCAAGACCCACGGCTTCGACACGCTCTCGGTGCACGCGGGCGCCGCGCCCGATCCGGCGACCGGCGCGCGTGCGACACCCATTTACCAGAGCTCGTCGTTCGTCTTTCCCGACAGCGACCACGCGGCGGCGCTGTTCAACATGGAGCGCGCGGGTCACGTCTACTCGCGCCTGAGCAATCCCACCGTCGCGGTGCTGGAGGAGCGCGTCGCCGCGCTGGAAGGCGGTGTCGGCGCGATCGCCACTTCCAGCGGTCAGGCGGCGCTGCATCTGGCCATCGTGACGCTGATGGGCGCGGGCGGGCATATCGTCGCGTCGCGCTCGCTGTACGGCGGCTCGCACAACCTCCTCGATTTCACGCTGCCGCGCTTCGGGATCGCGACCACGTTCGTCGACCCGCGCGACCTCGACGCTTGGCGTGCGGCGGTTCGTCCCGAAACGCGCCTCTTCTTCGGCGAGACGCTCGGCAACCCGGGGCTGGAAGTGCTCGACGTTGCGCGCGTGGCCGCACTTGCGCACGACACCGGAGTGCCGCTCCTCGTCGATTCCACCTTCACCACGCCGTACCTCATGCGGCCGTTCGATCACGGCGCCGACCTCGTGTTCCACTCGGCGACCAAGTTCCTGTCCGGCCACGGTGTCGTGATCGGCGGCGTGCTGGTCGACGCCGGCACGTTCCGCTGGGACGAAGGTGCTGCGCGCGGCAAGTTCCCGACGCTGACCGAGCCGTACTCCGGCTTTCACGACATGGTGTTCGCGGAGGAATCGACCACCGCGGGATTCCTGCTGCGCGCGCGGCGCGAGGGCATCCGCGACTTCGGCGCGTGCATGGCGCCGTTCACCGCCTTCCAGATCCTGCAGGGCATCGAGACGCTGCCGCTGCGGATGGAAAAGCACGTCGCGAACGCGCGCCGGATCGTCGAATTCCTCGCCGCGCACGCGTTCGTGGAGTCGGTGGGTTACCCGGAGCTCGCCTCGCATCCCGACCACGCGCTCGCGAAAGCGCTCCTGCCGCGCGGCTGCGGCGCGGTGTTCAGCTTCGCGATCCGCGGCACGCGTGCGCAGGGACGCAAGTTGATCGAGTCGCTCGACCTCTTCTCGCACCTCGCCAACGTGGGGGATGCCAAGTCGCTCGGCATCCATCCGGCGTCGACCACCCACTTCCGGATGTCGGTGGACGACCTTCGCAAGGCCGGCATCACCGAAGGCACCATCCGCCTGTCGATCGGACTCGAGGACCCGGAGGACCTGATCGAGGACTTGTCGCGGGCGCTGTACGTGGCGGGCAAGGCATGAGCGCGAAGCTAGCGAGCAAGGCGGCCGAGACCGAAGGTCGAGGCAAGGCCCGAAGGGCGCGTCGCCGCGCGAGCGTACGCGGCCGACATGCAAACCTCCACGACCCACGGACCGAACAAGGAGGCCGCCGCTCCCCGCGAATTGGCCCCTTGCGCCTCCGCGCGGAGGTAGTCCAGTGAGTGCGAAGGACGGATCGAGCGCGACCATCGTGCTCGCCACACGCGTGAGCGCCGCCTTCCAGGCGAAGCTCGCCGAGCGCTACGAGCTCGTTGGGCCACTGCCGCCGCCGTTCGCGGAAAGTGTTGCGACGGTGCCGGCGGCGGAGGCCGCACGCGCACGGGTCGTGATCACCATGGGTACGGTTGCGGCCCCCGGTTTGGCGCTCGCGCACCTGCCCGCGCTCGGACTCGTCTGCTGCGTGGGCAGCGGCTTCGAGGGCGTGGACCTCGCGCACGCGCGCAACCGGCGCATCGTCGTCACCCACAGCCCCGCCGCCAACGCGTCGGCGGTCGCCGACCTGGCCGTGGGGCTCATGATTGCGACGGTTCGCCGTATTCCATCGGCGGCCGCGTTCCTGCGCCGCGGCGATTGGAAGGGCCACTTCGCCGGGCGCTTTCCCTCCGCGAGCAGTCTCACCGGCCGCAAGGTCGGCATCTACGGGCTGGGAGCGATCGGCGAGAGGATCGCCTCGCGGGCGCTGGCGCTGGAGACCGAGGTGGGCTACCACAACCGGCGTCCACGCGGCGACGTGCCCTACCGCTACTTCGCCTCGCTTCTCGATCTTGCTTCGTGGGCGGACGTGCTGGTCGTCGCGGTGCGCGCCGATGCCGGCAATCGCCACGCGGTGAACGCGGGCGTGCTCGCAGCGCTCGGGCCGCAGGGCCACGTCGTCAACATCGCGCGCGGGTGGGTCATCGAGGAGGCGGCACTCGTCCGCGCGCTACAGGAAGGTACGATCGCCGGCGTGGGGCTCGACGTGTACGAGCACGAGCCGGCCGTTCCGGCCGAGCTGCTCGCCCTCGACAACGTGGCGCTGACCCCGCACATCGCCGGCAACACGCTCGAAACCGACCGCGCCATGCGCGAGATGGTGTGCGCCAACATCGCGGCGTTCCTCGCTGGGCAGCCCGTGCCCAATCCCGTGCCCGGCTCGCTGCCCGCGTACCCGCGCGTCGCATGAAGCTCGCCGTCGACGGCCGCGAAGTCTACGCCTACACCGGCGCACGCGCGCAGGTGGCGTCGCAGTCCACGCTCGTATTCGTGCACGGCGCCGCCAACGACCACAGCGTGTGGGCGCTGCAGTCGCGCTATTTCGCGCATCACGGGTTCAACGTGCTTGCGCTCGATCTGCCGGGCCACGGGCGCTCGCAGGGACCGGCGCCAGCTTCGGTGGAGGCGATCGCGGCCTGGCTCGTGCGCGTGCTCGACGCCGCGGGTGTGGCCGCGGCCACGGTGATCGGACATTCGCTGGGTTCGCTCGCGAGCCTCGCCTGCGCGGCCGCGGCGCCGGCGCGCGTTACGCGTCTCGCCCTGCTCGGTCCCGCGGTGCCGATGCCGGTCAGCGACGCGCTGCTCGCCGCCGCCCAGGCCGACGACCACGTTGCGTTCGAGCTCATCAGCGGCTGGTCGCACAGCGCGCAGCGAAAGCTCGGCAGCAACCCGGCGCCCGGCATGTCGATGACCGGCACCGCGATCCGACTCATGGAGCGAACGCCGCCCGGCGTGCTGTACACGGACCTCGCCGCGTGCAACGCCTACGCCGACGGTCTTGCGGCAGCACGCGCGGTGCGCTGTCCCGCGCTCGTGATTCTGGGGCAGCGCGACCTCATGGCCCCGGTCAAGAGCGCGCAGGCGCTGATCGAGGCGCTGGCGGATGTGCGCACGGTGACCTTGCGCGGCGCCGGGCACTCGCTCATGGCGGAGCAGCCGGACGCGGTGCTCGATGCGCTGCGGGAGTTCGTGCGTTAGCAGCGTGAACCGACCCAACCCAGTGTCATCCCGATTCATGCACGACACCATCCTCTACCTGTCGGAAGCCGACGTCGCCGCCACGGACGTATCCCTCGCGCGCCTGCGCGAATGCATCGCCGCCGCCTTCGCCGCGCAGGCCCGCGGCATCGCCCACACGGCGCCCAAGTCCGTGCTGGACCTCGGGCGTGGCCATACGTTCCAGGCCAAGCCCGCCGCGATGGCTGCGCAGGGCCTCGCCGGAATGAAGTGGTTCGGGCTCGTGCCTGCCGCGCAAGCCAGCGGGCCGACGATCAACAGCCTGATCGTGCTCTCCGATATCGACACCGGTGCGGTGGTCGCGATGATGGGCGGCAACTGGATCACCGCGACGCGCACCGCGGCAATGACCGCCATCGCCGCGCAGCGGCTCGCACGCGCGGACAGTCGCTCGATCGGCTTCATCGGCTGCGGCGTGCAGGCGCGCAGTCACTTCGATGCGCTGCGCCTGGTATTGCCGGGACTCACCGAGCTCGTCGCTTGCGGCCGCTCGGCCGCGAGCGCCGAGCGGTTCGCGGCGATGGCGAGTGCCGCCGGTCTCACCGCACGCACGACGCGCGAGCCGCGGGAGGCGGTCGAGGGCATGGACGTGGTCATCACCACCGTACCCGACGGCGCCGACGTGGTCGAGTTTCTCGACACCGCCTGGGTTGCCCGCGGGGCCTTCGTCGGTGCGGTCGATCTCGCGCGCTCGTGGAAGCGCGACGGGCTGCGTGCGCTGGACATCCTCGCCACCGACGAGCACGAGCAGACGCGGACGCTGGCGGCTGCGGGACGCATGACGTTCGCCGGGCCCTACGACGCGGACCTCGCCGACCTTGCGAGCGGCGCGCACGAGGGGCGCAGCTCGGCGACGCAACGCGCGATGTTCAGCTTCTCCGGCCACGCGCTGGCGGACCTGGCCGCGGCGCAGGTGGTCTACGAGACGGCGCTGGACAGGGGGCTCGGGACGCGCCTCGTGCGTTGAGTCCTGCGGCTGCGCTCGGGGAACAAGCTCTGGGGCGCGTGTGGCAGAATCGCCGCACCCGCGACACTCGCCTAACTGCAATGCCATCGCCCCGCTTTTTCGCGCCATTGCAGTTGCGCGGCGCCGACGCCGGCATCGAGTTGCCCTTGCCCGATGCCGTCGCGCATCACGCGCTGCGGGTGCTGCGTCTCGGCCCGGGCGATCGGTTGACGCTGTTCACGGGGGAGGGCGGCGAGTACGAAGCCACGCTCACGCGGGCCGGCAAGCGCGAGGCGTGGGCGCGCATCGATGCCTTTCACGAGCGCGAGCGTGAGCCGCCGCTCGCGGTCACGCTGGTGCAGGCGATCGCCGCGAGCGACACCATGGACGTCGTCGTGCGTCGCGCGGTCGAGCTCGGCGCCGCGGCGATCCAGCCCGTCGAAAGCGAGCGCAGCGCGCGCTTCCCGGCCGGCGCCCAGGGCGACAAGCGCCACGCGCACTGGCGGCAGGTCGCGGTCGCCGCATGCGAGCAGTGCGGGCGCAACCGGGTGCCGCCGGTGCGAGACGCCATGACGTTCGCGCAGTGGCTCGCCGCGCGCGCGGCGAGCCCCGGCGTGATCTTCGCGCCCGACGCCGGGAACGATCTCGCGTCGCTGCCCGCGCCGGGCGATACGCTGGATGTCGTGATCGGGCCGGAAGGCGGCTTCGTGGCGCACGAGCTCGCGGCCGGCGAACGGGCGGAACTGCGCGCGGCGCGTCTCGGACCGCGTATCCTGCGCGCGGACACGGCGTCACTCGCGGCGTTGTCCGTGGTTCAATTCCTTTGGGGCGACTTGCGATGAGGTGCTGCCTGCCGCTCGTGGCGTGCGCAATCCTGGCCGGTTGCATGACGTCGCCGCCGCGGCCCGCGGACACCGACTACCGCTATGTTCTGCTGGGCCCGGAGGGTGCGCCGGTCGTGCGGGTGATCACCGCGGCGAGCCAGTGCCCGGCGGTCGACGCCGACGACGTCGCGATCCCGATGAGCGTGCGGCTGCCCGCGCAAACGGTCCCGGTCCGCCCGTCGCGGATGGACCTGCCGGCGCCGAAGCCGTCGGTGTTCCCGGTGATGACCTGCGAGGCGACGCTGCCGGCCAACGCACGATCGGCAAGCGTGGGAGGGTATCCGCTGCCGCTGCCGAAGCCGGACGCGAAACGCATCGTTCTCCTCGGCGACACCGGCTGCCGCGTGGTGCCGACGTACAACCTGTACCAGTCGTGCGACGACCCCGCGGTGTGGCCGTTCGAGCGGGTCGCGAACGCAGCCGCCGACGCGAAGCCGGACCTCGTCATCCACGTCGGCGACTATCACTATCGCGAAGGCCCGTGCGATATCGGCAATCCCGGCTGCGCCGGGAGCCCGGGGGGGTACGGCTTTGATGCGTGGGAAGCCGACTTCTTCCGGCCTGCGAAGAGCCTACTCGCCGCCGCCCCGTGGGTCGTGGTGCGCGGCAACCACGAGTCGTGCAATCGCGCCGGGCAGGGTTGGTG
>JADLEZ010000036.1 GCA_020845855.1 Burkholderiales bacterium | reverse complement strand
TGGTCGTCAGTGAGTGCAAAGTCCATTGCCTTGGGAGCCTCGTACGTTAAGGGATGAACACGGACTTGTCCGCGCGCAGCCGCTCGACTGCGTCCGGGGTATAGCCCAAGCCGGCCAGGATCGCCGCAGTGTGCTCGCCATGCAGTGGAGGCGGGGACGCGGGTGCATTACGCGATCCATTGAAGCGAATGGGCTGCGCGACGCCCTTGAGCGTGCCGTAGCGGGCGTGCGCCATCTCCAGAACGATCCCGGTCGCGTCCGTATGCGGGTGGCCGCTCACGTCCGCGAACGAGTTGATCGGCGAAGCGGGAATGCCGGCCTCGCCGAGCAGGCGCATCCACTCGTCGCTGGTCCGGGTGCCGATCACCGCCTGGACCATGCCGACCGTCGCCGTGCGGTTGGCCACCCGGTCGGCGTTGGTGCGAAAGCGCGGATCGTCGGCGATGGCCGCAAGGCCCGCCAGCTCGCAGAACCTTCGCCACAGCGTGTCGTTGGCCACTCCCAGCAGGATGTACCGGTCGGCGGCCTGGAACGCCTGGTAGGGGCAAAGCGACTCGTGGCCCGAGCCCGACTTCGCCGGTTGCGTGCCCTTCTCCCAGTAGCTCTGGAAGAAGTAGCCGAGGAACGCCATCGCGGTGTCGAACAGCGAAACCTCGATCAGCGCACCCTTGCCCGTCTTGCCGCGCTCGAGCAGCGCCGCGAGGATCCCGGTAATCGCATGGAAGCCGGTCGCCTGATCGACCGGCGAGAAGGGACTGCGCGAGGGCGCGCCGTCGGGCTCGCCGGTGATCGACATCATGCCGCTGAACGCCTGCAGGATCACGTCGTAACCCTTGCCATCGCGCATCGGCCCGCTGCGGCCGAAGCCCGAGATGCTGCAATAGATGAGAGCCGGGTTCAGTGCGGACAGCGTCTCGTAGTCGATGCCGAGCCGCTGCGGGACGCCGGGGCCGAAGCTCTCCACCACGATGTCCGCGCCTTGCACCAGCCTGCGCGCGACTTCGCGGCCGGCGGAGGACTTGAGATCGAGCGCGATGCTGCGCTTGTTGCGGTTGCAGCTTAGGAACACGGTGCCATCGTCGCCGCGGAAGGGCGGCCAGCGTCGGGTGTCGTCGCCGTCTTTAACGGCCTCGACCTTGACGATGTCGGCACCCATGTCGCCGAGGTATTGCGTGCACAGCGGACCCGCCAGCACCTTGGAAAAGTCGACGACCGTCAGTCCCGCAAGGGGTTTCATGAAGCTCCTCCATGTCCAGGATTCATGGGTTGGCGCTATTATTGGTCGAACCATTGACAATGTCAATAATATTCAGATAGAATGCACTCCATCTCGGCAAAACTCTTTCTCATGTCCGACCTCAAGCTCGAGCCGATCGTCGTTCCCAAGACCTCCGACGTCCTTGCGGGGGAACTGCGCCGCCGGATCCTCGGCGGCGCGCTAGCGCCCGGCGCGTCGTTACCGGCCGAGCGGGATCTCGTGAGCCAGACGGGACTAAGCCGGGGCTCGGTACGCGAGGCGCTGCGGATTCTGGAGGCGGAGGGTCTCGTGACGACGCGTCCAGGACGGCAAGGCGGGTCGGTCGCACGCCAGCCCGGTGACGAGTCGCTCGCCAAGTACATCGGTCTTTTCGTGCATGGCCGCGGCATTTCGCTGGTGTCGCTGCTCCAGGCACGCGAAGCGCTCGAGCCGTCGCTCGCGGCACTCGCCGCGCGCAACCGCACCCAGGAGGACCTCGCGGAGTTGATCGCCGTCACCGAGCGCGTCGAGGCCGCGCTGGACGACGTGCAGCTGTACCTCGAGGAAAACGTGAACTGGCACTGCGCCGTGGCGGCGGCGAGCCACAACGAACTGCTGCGCGCCTTCATTGTCGGACTGTCGGGCCTGATCTACAAGGCGTCGGCGATCGAAAACTTCGCCACCGACGACGTGCGCCAGGTGGTGATCCGCGCCCACCGCAGAATCCTCGACGCGATCAAAGCCAAGGATGCGGATGCGGCGCGTCGGCGCATGGCGCGCCATCTTGGCGCCCTTACCGCTGACGTGCAGGCCTTTCCCAACGCGCCGCTGGTGCTCGAGTGATCGCGCGCGCGCCATCAACGATCTTTGCAAGGAGGAGCATCATGCTGAAGCAGATTCGACTACTGGCGCTGATCGCGCTGGGTATGGCGTTCGCGAACCCCGCCTGGAGCCAGCAGTACCCTAATCACCCCGTCAAGATCGTGGTCCCGTTCGCCGCCGGCAGCGCGACCGACATCATGGCGCGCATTCTTGCGGACGAGCTTCGTGCCACATTCGGGCAGCCGTTCGTCGTCGAGAACAAGCCGGGCGCGTCCGCGCAGATCGGCGCCGAGCTAGTGGCGCAGTCGCCGCCGGACGGCTACACGCTGTTCGTCACGACCAACACGTCGCACTCGGCCAATCCCTTCCTGTTCAAGAAGCTCAACTACGACCCCGTCAAGGACTTCACGCCGATCGCGAACGTCATGCTCATTCCGGTGATCATCGTGGTCGACCCCAAACTGCCGATCAAGACGCTGCAGGACCTCGTTGCGTACACCAAGGCGAACCCGGGGAAGGTGTCGTTCGGCTACGGCAACAGCATCGGCCAGGTCGTCGGCGCATCGTTCGCCAAGCGTACGGGCCTCGACGTGATCACCGTGCCGTACAAGAGCTCGCCCCAGGCACTCACGGACGTCATGGGCGGACAGCTGACGTACTCGGTTACCGACATGGCCGCCGGCAAGTCGGCGGTGCAGAGCGGCAAGGCGCGCGCGCTCGGTGTGTCGAGCCTCAAGCGTTCGCCGATCATGCCCGAGCTTCCCGCCATGTCCGAGACCCCGGGGCTCGACGGCTTCGAGGTGATCGCGTGGGTCGCCATGTTCGCGCCGGCGAAGACGCCGAAGGACATCGTCGACAAGCTCAATGCGGTGGTCCGCACTGCCCTCGCCAAGCCCGAAGTGCGCGAGAAGATCGCGAGTTTCGCGGCGGACCCGGCGCCCGGCAGCCCGGAGGACCTCGCCAAGTTCGTGAACGAGCAGCTTGCAAGCTGGGGCAGGAGCATCAAGGAGGCAGGCATTCAGCCGGAGTGAGCGCGGGGGCCGAGCGAAGCGAGGGAGGCGCGAAGCGCGCGTCCCCGCGCGACCGACGCGAGGCGACTCGCCGACGTCACGTCAGGCGCAGCAGGCACAAGGAGCCGAGGAGTGAGCGCG
>JADLEZ010000035.1 GCA_020845855.1 Burkholderiales bacterium | reverse complement strand
TCAACGCGCCCCCTTGCTGCGCGGCGGCCAGGCCAGCGAGTACGCCGTCCCGCGCAAGGACAGGTTCGGGTTATAGAGCGGGTCGAATTCGAGCGCGGGGCCCCATTGCGCCGCGAACCTCGCCTCTTCGTCGCGATTGAGCCTTGCGTTGGCGGGGTCGTCCGCATAGCCGCGCGACGCCGACTCGTGGTGGACCAGTTCGGCGTGCGGGGAGATCACGTGGTGATAGCCGGCGCGCGACAGGCGCATGCACAAGTCGAGGTCATTGCACGATACCGCGAGTGCTTCGTTCATGCCGCCCACCTGCAAGTACCGATCGCGCGCAACGACCGCACAAGCCGTGATGAGCGCGCTCACTTCGCGGACCGCTCGGGCGCGGCCGTAGGGTCCGGAGAATCCGCGCCGGGTGCCGAGCCACGGACGGTCGCCCGCGCCGTTCAACCCAAGCACGACGCCCGCGTGCTGGAGCGTGCCGTCCGGGTAGTATAGCGTTGCGCCTGCGAGCCCCGCCCGCGGGCGCGCCGCGAGGCTGACGAGCTCGGTCAGCCATCCGGCGGCGACCGCCTCGATGTCGTTGTTGACGAGGCCGATCATCGTGCCGCGAGCCTCGCGCACGCCGAGATTGCACTGCGCCGCATAGTTGAATGCATGCGGATACCGCACCACGCGCGCCGCGGCGCCGCGCTCGAGCTCCGCGAGGTAGGCGCGGGCCTCCGGTTCCCGCGAATCGTTGTCCACCAGCACGATCTCGATCGCGGGATAGTCGGTGTGCGACGCGATGGATTCGATGCAGGTGCGCAGCAGCGCGGCGTGGTCGCGGGTCGGGATGACGAGCGAAACCAGCGGGGGCGGGTGCGGCGGAGCGTAGCGGATGCGCCAGCCCGCTCTTTGCAGCAGCGGCTCGCCTGCCTCGGCGCGCCGTTGCAACGTCTGGGCGATCACGCGCCGCTGGGCGTCGGCCACCGCTGGTTTCTCGAAGGGCGCCGCGGCCGTGGAACCCGGCAGCTCGCGCCAGTGATAGAGCACGCGCGGCACGTGAACGATTCGCCCGCGCCCCACGGTCTCCGCGGCCCGCAGCACCAGGTCCCAGTCCTGCGCACCGTCGATACCGAGGGCGAGGCCGCCGAGATCCCGCAATAGCCGCGTGCGCACGACCGTGAAGTGCAGCACGTAGTTGGTCGTGCGGATCCACTCGCCGTCCCAGTCCGGCTTGAAGAACGGCCTGCCGCGCTTGCCGTCGGCATCGAGCTTGTCCTCGTCGGAGTACAGCAGCCCGGCCTCGGGGTTCGCCGCCAGGGCCTCCGCCATGCACAACAGCGCATCGGGCGCGAGGCGGTCGTCGTGATCGAGAAACCCGCAGTACTCGCCGTGCGCCATCGCCAGCGCGTCGTTGGTCGCGCGGGCGATGCCACCGTTGAGGGGCCTGTGCGCGAGGCGGATGCGCGGCTCGGCCGCGGCTTCGCGGGCGAGGCATTCGGCAACGCCGGCCGCGCGGGAAGCATCGTCGACCACGCACAGCTCCCAGTTCCCGTAGCACTGCGCGCGCACCGACGCGATCGCCTCGCGGAGATACCCGACCGGCGGATTCCAGACCGGCAGCAGGATCGAGAACAAGGGCCGGTCGGGCAGGGCTTCGATCCGAGCCGAGAAATCGGTGTCAGCCGCAGGCTCGTGCCGCGCGCACCACGCCGCGTAGTCGGCGTACTGGCCTTCCTCGACGAGGTGGCGCTCGAGGGTGCCGCCGAGCGCACCGTCGCGCGCGAGGGCGAGCCCGCGTCGCACCACCCACAGTAGCTTGCGCGGATTGCCGCCCGCGTAGCGCAGATGGCGGCGCAGCACGCGCCAGCCCGCGCGGATTTCCGCGCCGCCCTTCATGCGAGGCCGCGCGGCGGGTGCGCCGCGCCGCGCGCAGTGGAAGTCTGTGACATGGGAGGACGCTGCCGCAAAGCCACCGCAACGGGGGCGCCTAATTTCCTATTCTACCGTCCCGGCAACGCGCGAGCCGCGGCGCCCCGGATGCAAGTAGTGGGTGCGTACTCTGTCGGCCCGTGCCGCTCCACGCACGGAAGGGCGCTGTTGCTGGTTGACAGAAAGAGATAAAATATTATCCGTTAGCAAGTAAAACCGAAATTAATGGCTAATATGATATCTCTTACCATGGCAACGCCGCGAGAGGTTGGCTCCCTCCTCGGGCAGCGTTTGCGAGCCCAGCGCTTGGCGCAGGCCCTGAGCCAGGATGAACTGGCTGTCCGTGCAGGGGTGTCCGCCGGCACCGTCAAGAACCTGGAGCGGAAGGGCCAGGCGTCCGTGGAGTCCCTCCTGCGTGTCGTCGCCGCGCTTGGGCTCATGAACGATCTGCAGGACGCTTTCAATTTGAGGGTCCAGTCGATTGCGCAGATGGAGCGTGCGGAACTTGCGCAACGCAAGCGAGCGCCCCGGAAGGCTCGCATGTGATTGCCAAGCTCAACGTGGGCCATGCCGGTTGGGGCGAGCGGTGGCCGTTGGGCAACCTCGCCGATAATGGCCGCGAACTCATCTTCGAGTATTCGCAACGCGCACTCGACCGCAACATCGAATTCTCTCCGCTGCGACTGCCCTTACGCGCGATTGCGCATGGTGAATTCCCGGCGTATCAGGATCGACTGCCCGGGCTTTTCGCAGACGCATTGCCGGATGGTTGGGGGCGCATGCTCATGGACCGCGCACTTCGGCTTGCTGGTCGCGATCCGGCGCGTGCGTCACCTCTCGAACGGTTGGCTTTCATCGGCGAGCGAGCCATGGGTGCGTTCATCTTTGAGCCTGCAACCGAGGTTCCGCTCGCGCGGGGCGATCTTGCGTTGCTCGACATTGCCAAGGAAGTCCGCAGAGTGGTCGTTGGCAAGGGCAGCCAAGCACTGATGGAGCTGGTCGTACTCGGCGGATCGCCGCAGGGTTCGGCGTCGAACGCTTCGACCGCGACGGCGGGATGCGCGTACCGGTTCACACGCTCGCAGGAGCGTTGGATGCCGACGTGCGCATTCCGTCGTTGGACTATCGTGACTTCCTGCGCTGCGTGCGGATGTTCACGCGCGATGCCCGCGAAGTACAGCGCGCGTTCGCCGGCACCGTGTTCAACGTCGTCCTTCACAACCGCGACGATCACGGCAGGAACTTCTCATTCCGGATGGCACGAGACAATCGCTGGTATCTTGCACCGAGTTACGACCTGACGTTCAGCGATGGGCCACGCGGAGAACACCAAATGACGGTAATGGGCGAAGGGCGTGAGCCCGCCCGGTCGCATCTCGTCGCACTGGCGGACGACTCTGGGCTGGATGCTGCTGCGGCCTCCGCACTCATCGACCGGATCGTGGAGGTGGCGGGCACCGCTAAAGCAATCGCATCAGACTTGCCCATACGACGCGCGACTGTTCGCAACATGGTGGCGGCCATCGAGCGGAATCGCGTCCGCGTTGGGAGCGCGTGAGTCGCGAAGCCGAAAGGACGGCGCCATCGTTGACGTCGCGCGCGACCTGCGCGCGAAGCCGGGTGCATCCCCCCTATAATCGGCGGCGCACCGCAATGGCCGGGCAACCGACGCCCGCCGGCATTCCGATGAGTGTCCCCGCCCTCACCGTCCGCTCCCTTTCCAAGCGCTTCGAAATATACGAGCGCCCGGTCGATCGCCTGAAGCAAACGCTATGGCGCGGCCGCCGTCAGTTCTACCGGGAATTCTGGGCGCTGCGCGACGTGGCGTTCGCGGTCGCGCCCGGGCAGGCGCTGGGTGTCGTCGGGCGTAACGGATCGGGCAAGTCGACCCTGCTCCAGCTCGTGGCCGGCACGCTTACGCCCACGTCCGGCGAGGTCGACGCGTCCGGCCGCGTCTCGGCGCTGCTCGAGCTCGGCAGCGGCTTCAACCCGGAGTTCAGCGGACGCGAGAACGTATTCCTGAACGGCGCGATCCTGGGACTCGGCCACGCCGAGGTGCGCGCGCTGCTGCCCGAGCTGCTGGCATTCGCCGACATCGGAGAGTTCGCCGATCGTCCGGTGAAGACCTACTCGAGCGGCATGGCGCTGCGGCTCGCCTTCGCGGTGGCCACGGCGGTTGCCCCGCGGATTCTCATCGTCGACGAGGCGCTGGCAGTCGGCGACGAGGCGTTTCAGCGCAAGTGCTTCGCGCGCATCGAGAGCATGCGCGCGGGCGGTACCACGGTGCTGTTCGTGTCGCACTCGCCGACGCACATACTCGAGCTGTGCGATCTCGCGCTGCTGCTCGACGGCGGCGAGATGCTGATGCTCGACGAGCCGCGGCGGGTGGTGCCCGAATACCAGCGCATGCTCTATGCCTCCCCCGATGCGGCGGCCGAGTTGCGGCGCCGGCTCCGGTCCGACGCGTCGTTGCGCAGGGACGAGCCCGCCGTTTCGACGCCGGGTCCAGGCGCGCCGCCGCAGCGGCCGTTCTTCGACGCGGACCTGCGCTCGGCGAGCACGGTGGACTATCCGTCGCAGGGCGCGCGGATCCGCGACCCGCGCATCGTCGACGCCGCCGGTGAAACGGTGAACGTCCTCGTGCAGGGGGGCGACTACGCGTTCGAATACACTGTCGACTTCCTGCAGGCGGCCCGCAATGTACGCTGCGGGATGATGATCAAGACGACCTCGGGCGTCGAGCTGGGGGGCGGCACGTATCCGGAAGTCGGCGCCGGCCAGGATGCCGTTGCCGCCGGCGCGCATGCGCGCCTGCGCTTTGCGTTCCAGTGCCTCGTATTCCCCGGCACCTATTTCCTGAACGCCGGCCTGATGGGCGAAGTGGACGGCATCGATACGTACCTGCATCGGCTGGTGGACGTGGTGGCCTTCCGTGTGCTGCCCGCCCGGACGCGCAGGGCGTCGGGCTACGTCGACTTCGCGGTCGAGGCGTCGATGGCGTTGCGCGCGCCCCAAGGCGATGGTCGCACCTGATCCTGGGCCCGTTCCGCCCGCATCGGGGCGCCGGGTCGTCGTCGTCGCGGGGATGCACCGGGCAGGCACCAGCGTGGTCGCGCGGGGCCTGCAGGCGCTGGGGGTCGACCTCGGCGACCGGCTGATGGCCGCCGACCCGCGCATGAACGAGCGCGGGTTTTTCGAGGACGAGGACATCGTCGGGCTCGACGATGCGCTGCTCGCCGCGGTGGACGCGGATTGGAAGAATTGCGCTTTGCTGGCCGACGTCGACTGGCGCGGCGGCGCCTTCGCGGCCGCCCGCGCCGAGGCGCACGCGCTGATGGCCGCGCGGCTGGATCGGGCGGGGTGCTTCGGCTTCAAGGATCCCCGCGTGCCCCGGCTGCTTCCGTTCTGGCAGGCGGTCTTCGCCGAGGCCGGCATCGCCGATGCGTACGTGATCGCGGTTCGGCATCCGCGATCGGTGATCGATTCGCTGGCCGCGCGCGACGGCCTCGATGTGCGGCGCAGCGGCTGGCTGTGGCTCGTTCACCTGCTCTGCGCGTTGCGCTACACGGCGGGCCGCCCCCGTGTCGTCGTGGACTACGACAACCTGCTGGAGGACCCGGCGCGGGAGCTTGGCCGCATGGCGCGCGTGCTCGACGTGCCGCCGTCCGCGGTGCGCGCCGGGATTCACGCCTATGCGAGCGAGTTCCTGTCGCCGCTGCTTCGGCATTCGGTGTATGGGCGGGAAGAGTGGGACGCGTCCGCGGTCCCGCCGTTGTTCGCGGAGGCTCACGCGCTGGCGCAGCGGCTCGCCTGCGACGCCGATGACGTCGGTGCCGCGGCGATCATGGATCGCATCGATGCGCTGCATGAAAGGATGGCGGTGGCCGCGCCCCTGCTTGCGTACGTCGGCAGCGTCGAACGTGTCGCCGACGAGGTGCCGCGCCTGACCGGGGAGCTTGCATGGGCGCGCGCGAGCCTCGCGGAGTCCACGAGCCACGGTGCGAACCTGGGGGAAGCGCTGGCGGTCGCCCGCCGCTATAGCGACAGCCTGGCGGCCGCGCTGGCGCGCAAGGAGCGGGAACTGGTCGCCGCGCACGGCGTGCTCGCGCGCCTGCGCCAACGCAGACTGGGGCGGTTCCTGTTGCGCAGTATCGAGCGGCAGTAAAGGATCTGCGCGGCCCTTGCATTGCGCAGTTTGTTGAGTTTCGCGACCGTATCCCCAATCCGGTGTCATCCTTCAGCGGAGCGAGGGATCCGCTTTGGCGTCGAATCAGCGAGTTGCGCAAAGCAGATCCCTCGTCGCCTTCGCTCCTCGGGATGACACAGTAAGATTTTTCAGCGAGGTTGATTCCAGGCGGCCGTCCTAGGGGCGGCCCGTCGGACGACCGCCGGAAACAGCACGAAACAACGCGCGTTGTGCGCGCACCCACGCCTTCGATCGCGTCCCTGCATCGTGCTGCCAGGCCGAGCGGCGCCGGACTTCGCTGGAACTTTACGATCCGGTGTCATGTCGGATGCCCAGCGCCGGTTCCGGGTGCTAAAATTTCAGGTTGACTGCACGCGCGGCTTCGTTGATGTACGTCGCGCGCCGATCGACAGACCCGGCCGCGATTTGCCGCGATCTTGCGGCGGCCCCGACGACACCGGCGATACCTGTTTCGAAGCGGCGTTCCGCGCGCTGCGTTGCACGCAAAAGGCCCTAATCAAGAAGCCCGGCCCGCCGTTGCGGCGCCGGCGCATCCCAAGTCAAGGACTCGACCGCATGGCTTTCGACCTTCCCCCGACGCCCCCGGAGGCGTCGCCTGTCACGATCCCACTTGCGCGGCCTGCCGCCGAGTCGATCGGGGTCGAAAGCCACGGCTACTTTTATAACGTGTCCGGCAATGTCTTCCTGCCGCGAGCGACGGTGGTCGCCACGATCGCGGCCGCCGCGACGCCGCAGGCCGCGCTCGACGCGCTGCGCAAAGAGTACTCCGCGGCCGGCTATTTCCTCGTCGCGCTGGCCGCCGAGGTCAACAACAAGCTGGTCGCGGTGCAGGTCATCAACGGCCGCATCACCGAGACCGATATGCCGCCCCATCTGATGCCGTTTTTCAGGGGGGTGGAAGAGCGCGAAGACATCAATCGCAACGCGATCCTGCGCAGGGCGACCATCGCCGAGGGCTATTCGGCTCGCCAGCAGATGCGGCCGGTCTTGAATTTTTCCCCGGCGCAAGCGTACGGCGGCAGCAAGCTCGGCATTTCCGAAGAGCCGATCCCCGGCGCGAAGCCGTGGAACGCCGCGCTGGGGTTCAACAACTTGGGCAGCCGCTTCTCCAGCCGGTACGTCTGGCAGGCGAACGGGGCGATCCGGCCCGGCGCCGGGCTCGAGCTCAACGGCAATTACCTGCAGGGGGTGCCCGGGCTCTCCTCCGACAGCGCGGGCGCGTCGTACCACGCGGGGGGCGTGGGCGCGTCGCTGGCCACACCCTGGGGTGTCTTCGGCGGAAGCTACAACAACATCAGCTACCGGATCGGCGAAAGCTCCGCGCCGCTGTACCCGGAAGGTGAAATCGGCATCGGCGCACTGACCGGCGCGCAACTCGTCTATGCGGACGAAACGACGCGGTGGTCGGTCACCGGCAGCTACCAGCACGTCGACAACGAAGTCAACGTTTTCGACGGGCTCTTCAAGGTCACCGAGCAGCACTACGGTTACGTGAGCCTCGGGACGACGTTCAGCAAGACGTTCTCGGTGCTCGGCGCGAACGCCGGCCTGACGGCGGGGCTGACGGTGTCGCAGGGCCTTTCGGGCCGGGCCGGCACCTTCGAGCCCGCGCTGGACGGCGTGCCGAATCCACGCTTCACGATGGTCCAGGGCATCGTCACCTATGCCCAGACGCTGCCCGAGGGATTCTCGGCCACGCTAACGGCAAACGGTCAGTATGCGGACGCGACGGTGCCGCAGAACCAGCAGTGGGTCTTGGGCGGTCTCGGCAACCTGTCGGCCTGGCTGCCGGCGGTCCTGGTAGGCGACAGCGGCGTCCTGACTCGGGCGACGGTGAACACCCGGCCCCTGGAATGGAAGGGCGCCAGCCTGACCGCTACTCTCTTCGCCGAGGCAGGCACCGTGAGCACCTATTTCCGGCTTCCCGGAGCGCCTGGCGACCGCGGCCTGGGCGACGTGGGCTTAAGCGTCAGCGGCAGCCTGCCGGGCGGGACCAGCTTGCTGCTCGCCTATGCGTGGCCGGTTTGGTATCGAAATATCCCGCAGTCCGAGCGCGAGGATCTGTTCCGCGCGCGCCTTTTTTTCAACCTGAATCAGTCGTTTTGACCCAAAGCGCGCATTTTTCCTTCCCCGAGGCATTTTTGCCGTCCGCGCGCACAACCCGCGATTCTCGACGGTTACGTCCACCGTCCACGGAAGTTTGTCGCCGGTTGGCGTCATGTTGCAGGGAAGCCACACTTCGAATCGGACTAGCTCAAGATATGTTGGCGAACGCTTGCATTGCGTTTTGCGCCATAGCTAAATGACTTGGGACCAAGCAATGTCCAAGTGTTGGCGGTAAGGCCGCGCGGTGTCGATTGCCACGATGGCCTATTCGCGGTAGCATTATTCTTCGTAGGCGGTGCCGGGCGCCCGGTAAGGTAAGAATTGCACGTCGTCCAACTTGAATGGGAATGGGAGACACACTGATGAAGACGGTTTTGACCAAAAAACATGCGGTGAAGCCGCTGGTGGCGGCGGTGGCGCTGGCTTGCACTGCGTTCAACTCGGCGCAGGCGGTGACCGCCAACCAGATGCCCGGCGCGGGTCTGGTGACGGCGGTGAGCACGGGGGCGACCGTCAACGGCCTGGCCACGGGCGGCGCGATCATCAACCTGGTGAGCAGCCCGACCGCGGCGCACATCTCGATAGGGGGTGTGCTCCAGCCGCGGGCGGTCATCCAATGGGGCGGCGCGGGCACCGGGGCGCTGGGCGAAATACTCAACCCGCCGGGCTTCAACATCGGCACCGGCGCGTCGCTGAACTTCGAAACCGCGCCTGGGTTCGGCATCGGCGCGGTGTTGAACGTGGACGCGAGCGGCAGCATTTCGCAGATTCTGGGCACCATGCGCGGCGACACGATCGCCGCCGGCAGCAACGGCTACGCGACGATTTTCGTGGCCAACGCTAATGGCGTGACGGTGGGCTCGGCGGCGCGGGTGATCGCCCCGTGGGGCGTGGGGTTGATCGGCGCCGACATGAGCGGGAGCACGGCGAAGTACGAGTTCACGCGTCAGAACGGGGCCGCGGCGTCGTTCCTCGACGTGACCACCGGGCAGTCGGATGTGATCGTCGGGGGCGTGATCAACGGCGATGCGATCACCAACACGCCGGCCAATTTCGTGCTGCTGGTGGGCGGCAACGTGACCAACACCGGCAACATTTTCGGTGCGCAGGTCGGGGTGTCGGCCGGGATGCGGGCGGCGCCGACGACCGATACGGTCAATGGTGTCGCGAAGACCACGGTGAACCGGCTGTGGCAGCTGAACGATGGCGCCCCGTACGGCACGCCGGTGGTCAACGGTAACCTGGGCACCTGCAACGGTTGCATCGAGATCGCGTCGGCGTCGAGCAGCTTCGTCAACACCGGGTCGATTTCGTCGAGCGCGACGAACGCTGTCATCGGCGGGCTGCCTAGCTACATCGGAATTTCCGCGGCGAGCAGCATTCGCAACGGTACGCTGGGGGACACGAGCCAACTCGTGGGCTTGTTCAGCGACGGCGGGATCGTGACCAACACGTTCAGCTCGACCGGCAAGACCGAGCTGTACAACGTGGTGCAGGCGTACACGATCGGCAACACGCTGCCGTTCCTGAACGTGAACCAGTCGACCAAGGCGGCGGGCGACGTCACCATCAATGCCCTGACGGCGGGCGCCAATCCGTCGTCGATCACGACCACCGGGCCGGTGAACATCTTCGGCGGCAACGTGGTGATCGACAGCACGATCAACCACAAGCTCAACTCGGCCGGCGGCAAGCAGGGCGACGTCGACCTCTTCATCGTGGGCAGCAAGTCGGTGACGGTGAACAAGGACATCGGTGGCGGTCAAGATGTGATCATCTGCGCGGCGGCGGTGGGTTGCGTCGCGGGGGCGGGCGGGCCGATCACGATCACCGGCAACGTGCTGGCCGACACCAACGAAGGCGGCGCCGGTGGCGTCTACGTCTACAACTACGGCACGCAGGGGGGCAACACGACGACGATCAGCGGCAACCTGGCGACGGCGAAGACGTCGAACGATGGGATCGGCGTGTACAACTACGGGCTGTCCAACAGCAAGGTGATCATCTCGGGGGCGATGACGACCTTCAACGACGAGGACGTCGGCATCTTCAGCAATGGCTCGGTGAATTTCTCGGGCAACATCATGGCCTCGGGCGACGTCGGAATCACGGCGCTGGGTCTCGCGACCAACCTGTTGCGCGGTCCGATCACGGCGGACACGCTGGGTGACGGCAATGCGGCCATCATGTACGCCTCGCCGCTGGCGCAAACGCAGTTGCATCCGGCGGCGGTGCTGACGGCGCCGTCGGTGGCGCTGGGCTACGACTACTTCGGCGCCGGCTGGATCGGCGTCGGCAGCATGACCGGGACGGACGCGTCCGGCGCGGCGTATGCGTCGGCGGCGGGCAAGCCGGTGGCGCAGATCGTGACCGACAACCTGGTGCTGGTGGCGCGTGGCAGCTTCAATGCGCCGATTGCCGGGAACACCAACTGGCTGACCAACCAGATGCAGGTGGCGTCGCTGACCCCGTCGATTCCGATGGCGCTGAGCTTGTCGGCGGTGGGTGCGGCGTTCCAGGCGATCAACGTCGGGATCACGGGCGAGGCGTTCGTGGACTCGGGGATAACGGTGACACCGTTCAACACTATTCCGCTGTCGACGGGGTCGCTGGGTGGAGGCGGGCTGATCGGCAACGGCGGCAGCCAGTTGATCATCAACGCGAGCAGCAACCTGACCATCGTGGGCAGCATCGGTGCGGGCAGTGGTGCGCAGGCCGGGCCGGGGATGCCTGGGGGTCCTGGCTTTACGGGTTTGGGGTTCTACGAGTTCCCGGGCGGGTCGGTGTTCAAGTCGAACGGGACGCTGTCGCAGTTGGCGCCGGTGTACAACGCGTGGACGACGGTGGCGCAGCCGTACCAGGGCATTTTCTTCGAAGCGCCGGTGATCCAGGCGCTGTCGTACACGGCGACCAACGGCAACTCGTGGACCAACTACAGCGTGTTGCCGCTGTCCGGGGTGCCGGTGGTGTACCAGATCAACCAATCGCCGCCGACGGGTGTTGCGCTGGGCTTCGGGTTCCTGCCCAATCCGATGGCGCCGCACCTGAACACGTACTCGAAGCTTTTGAGCGGGACGCCGGTGAACACCTGCCCGATCGGCTTCACCTGCTGATCTTTAGTCCCATTCCCTGCAAGGGGATTTCCGAAGGGCGCCGCAACGGCGCCCTTTTTTTCGGGGTGTGCCAGGCATGGCGCGCAGCGCCGTGACTGGCGCTGTTTGATCTGCTGTGGTGGCAGATCGAATGACTGTGGGAGGGCGGCGAGCGTGAGCCCGCCCCTACCCGATTATCCGGAACTTGGTGTGGTTCCGGTTGCTCTGTACGGCAAAATGCCGTATGATGACACTAACAGTTCGTTGATAATCCCACTGTGTCATCTGCTAACTGGGGATTCGCCGTGCCGCCTTCTTCGACTACCGCGCGACTCGAAGCGCGAATCAGCACCGAACTGCATGCCACACTGAAGCGGGCTGCTGAACTGCAAGACCGTACCGTAACCGACTTCGTGATTGCGGCTGTGCAAGATGCCGCGCAGCGTGCGATTCAGCAGGCGGGAGTCATCACGCTGGCAGTGGAGGACCAAGAGCGCTTCGCCCGTGCCCTGATTTCGCCCTCCAAGCCGAATGCCGCGTTGAAGCGCGCTTTTGCTCGCCGGCGCAAGCTGATCGCACCGGCTTGATGGCAGCAAGCTTCCGGGTCGCGCCGCTTGATCTTGGGCGGGACCGAAGTGGCTTTGCCTGCGGTGTCGAGGCTGTCGACCGATACTTTCGAGAGCAAGTAGCGCAGGACGTTCGCCGGCGGGTCACGAGCTGCTTCGTCGCGCTCGATGAAGGCGATGACGTCGCAG
Organism: Burkholderiales bacterium; assembly: GCA_020845855.1. GTDB lineage: Bacteria > Pseudomonadota > Gammaproteobacteria > Burkholderiales > Casimicrobiaceae > VBCG01. The sequence goes on along the minus strand of JADLEZ010000035.1, from coordinate 1,969 downwards.
GCTTCTATACGCTGGCTGCGACCAGCGTGCTCTTGACCGACCTACCTCGAGCCCTCGCCAAGAAGCTGCCACGATACCCCACGGTACCGGCAATTCGCATGGGGCGACTGGCGGTTGGCCTGCCTTCGCGCGGCAAAGGGCTTGGGGCTGCGCTGTTGGCCGACGCTTTATCACGTAGCATGGACTCGGAAGTGGCCGGCTTCGCGCTTGTGGTCGATGCCAAGGACGACCTCGCAGAAGAGTTCTATCGACACCATGGCTTCCAGATGCTCGGACAAGCGGCGCGAACGCTCTTCTTGCCGCTGGCCACGGCGCTGGCGGCGAAACGCTGATCGGACACCCACGCCAAGTTCCGGATACCCTTTCTTTCCTGAAGATGGCAGATTCCGACGACTCCCGGGCCCCCGACCACGCAGGGTTCCTGCCGAGCATCGCGCTGATGCGTGCGATCGCAGCCTTGATCGTCGTCTACGACCACCTCGTCGGCATGTGGCTCCAGCGCAACCAGGTGTCCTGGCGGCCCTCGCAACTCGCCGACCGCTGGATCTTCGAGCCGCTGCACCTCATGTCCCACGGGGGAGCGCTAGCGGTCGCCCTCTTCTTCATGGTCAGCGGATTCGTGATCGTCTATGTCGCGCAGCGCGAGAGCCGCCGCGACTTCGCGATCCGGCGGGCGCTGCGCATCTATCCGCCATTCTGGATGTCGTGCCTGCTGTTCGCCGCCGTCTACGTCGCCGCGACGGCGGTGTCGAGCGCGCCGGGGCTGCGCGGTTTCGCGGTGGAGCAGGCGCTCGCGCAGCCGAATCCGCTTCTCGCGACCCTGGCCGCGCTGACACTAGGCAACTATCTCATCGGCACCCCGGCGATCAACGGCGTGGCGTGGACGCTCGTGATCGAAGTGCTCTTCTACATCGCCGTCGCGCTCCTGCTTCCCCTGCTCAAGACCCGCCCGCGGCTGGCGATCGGCGTCGCGTTCGCAGTCCTGGCGCTGCTCCAAGCGATCGCCAAGACGAACGTCGTGGTCTTCCTGCTTGCCGTGAACAGCGTGCACGTGGCGTACATGTTCCTCGGCAGCCTCGCGTACCTGCGCTGGGCCGGGCGCATCGGCACCCGGTTCTTCGTGACCGCTACCGTGGTGTTCTGGGGGCTGTTCGTGCACGGGGTCGCCAAGATCGTGCTCCAGGCGCCGTACTCGCTATCCGACTACGGCGTTTCGTATGCCATGGCGTGGCTGCTGTTCGTGGCCATCCTGCTGCTGGATGAAAAGCTGCGGCTCGGCGGCTTCGCCATGTTCTTCTCCCGGATCAGCTACTCCCTCTATCTCAACCATGGCGGCATCGGGCTCATCGCGCTGACGCTGCTCTATCCTGCGCTGGGCTACCCGATGTCGCTCGCGATCACCTTCGTGCTCGTCGTGGCGATCAGCGCGGCCGCGTGGCGGTGGGTCGAGGTTCCCTCGCAGCGGCTTGCCCGGCGGTGGACTGCGCGCCCCGCTTGACGCGCGCATCCTCCCGGACCCGCGAGGCTCTCGCAGAGTGATCGCCCGTTCGCCCGGACTCGAGCCTAGCCCTAGCAGTATGAATCGAAGGCGACGGTGGGCGCACAACGCGCGTTGTTTCGTGCTGTTTCCGGCGGTCGTCCGACGGGCCGCCCCTAGGACGACCGCCTGGAATCAACCTCGATGCAAAAGGCGCAACGCCGCTCCTTCGTCATCCTTGGGGCCGCTCGGACGCCTTTTGCATCGACCTCCTGATCCTAGCCACGTAGCTGGGCTAACGCGTCGGGTGGAAGGGCGATCGCCGATGCGAGCAGCGGATCGTCCTCCTCGAGAATCGTGGGGAACCGGGCGCCCGGTATCACGTGGACAGCGAAGATCTCCTGGACGCCGGACTCGAACTTCAGGAACGCCTCGACCCGGCCGGTGGCCAGATCGAGAACCTGCATGCCGCAGAACCGCTCTTCCTCGCGC
>JADLEZ010000034.1 GCA_020845855.1 Burkholderiales bacterium | reverse complement strand
CACATGGTGACCATGCGCGCCTTCCAGGATCCCCATCTGGAGGAGGTCGGCTGGGAGAACTTCCTCGGCATGACCGTCGGCCAGGCGGTCCTGTGGGCCGCCACCGACGTGGACCCCAAGAACGAAAATCCCGAGCTGACCACCTCCGAGCCCTACGTCATGGGCTCGCACGCGACAGGCTCGGGTGCGTGGTGCTCGGGTCCCGAGGACGTCTCCCCTCCCGAGTATTTCTGGGGCTACAACCGCATGACGTCGATCGAAGGTCTGTTCGGCGCCGGTGACGCGGTCGGCGGCACGCCGCACGCCTTCTCATCCGGCTCGTTCACCGAGGGTCGTCTCGCCGCGAAGGCCGCCTGCAAATACATCGACGACGGAAAGGCCGAAGGCATTGTCGTAACCGATGCGCAGATCAACCGCCGCAAGGCGGAGATCTACAAGCCGATGGAGCACTACAAGATCTACCGCAATGCGATCGTGGCGGGCTCAGTCAATCCGCACTACATCAATCCCAAGCAGGGCCTGGACCGACTGCAGAAGCTGATGGACGAGTATTGCGGCGGAGTGACCGTCAACTACATGACCAACGAGAAGCTCCTCAATATCGGCCTCAAGAAGCTAGCGCTCATGGAGGAGGACCTCGAGAAGTTGGCCGCCGAGGATATCCACGAATTACTGCGTGCTTGGGAACTGAAGCACCGTCATCGCGCTGCAGAATGCGTCACACAGCACACGCTGTTCCGCAAGGAGACTCGTTGGCCTGGTTATTACTACCGAGGCGACGCCATGAAGGTGGACGATGAAAACTGGCACGTGCTGACTGTGTCGCGTCGCGATCCGGAAACCGGCGAATACACGATGGAAAAGGCGCCTTGTTATCATCTGGTTGCGGACAACGAGTAGCAACATCCCGGGCAGAAGCTCGCGCTGACCGTCTGCCTGGCGCAAGAGGAACCGGCATGTCGTCTGCTGTGAGCATTAGGAAGCCGGCCTCTTCCGGTCGCGGCTAGCCGCGCGTGAACATCATTGAAAACACCGATGAAGAGATTCGTGCCATCGCCGATCCCCTGTGGCGCGACCTCGTCAGGCATTCGAACGAAGGCAAATACGGGGAGTTCGTGAAGAACTTCTCCAGTTCCTTCGCGCTCGCCATGAATCAAGTCGTGGCGGGCCACCAGTTCGCCAACAGTGAACTGGCGCGAAGCCTGTCCGAGGACTTCGACTCGCTCGGCATCATCCGCCGGGGTGAACACGTGACGGTACTTTACCGGCAGCGGAGCACCCGGAAGCAAGGCGAATGGCTTGGCCGACTTGTCCTCGGCCATGAAAACGGAGAGGTCAGGATCTTTGGTGCATCCATCTTCTGAGCCGTTCGTCCGGATTCGACATGAGTGAAACCATCGAGGACGGCAAGTTTGTCGAATTGACCTACAAGGTTATCGACAGGAAATCGAGGCATGTTCTCACCAGCGTCGAATTCCCGTTGGGCTATGTTCACGGGCACAACGAAATTCTGGCTCCTTCCGTCCACAAGGAGTTGGAGGGCAAGTCCGTTGGCGAAGTGATCGAAGTGCCCATCGATGGCAATCAGATCTTCGGTCCCAGAGACGAGTCGCTGGTTTTTGCCGATCACATCGAGAACGTTCCCGAGGAGTATCGGCAAGTCGGCTGCTCCATCCTCATGGAAAACGACAAGGGCCAGACCCGCAGTTTTGTCGTCACGCGGATGGACGACGAGAAACTGACTGTCGACGGCAACAATCCGCTTTGCGGCAGAGAGGTCGTCTTTACACTCGAGATACTCACCGTGCGCGACGCAACTGATGAAGAGACGCGAGCGGGAGGGGCGCTCATTGCGAGCGCGGATATCGACCCGTCGCGCATGAGACCTGTTTGAGCAGCGGTGTAGAATGGCGCCGGACTAATTTCGGCCGCAGTTGCTCGGACTTACGATTCCCACCTCACGACAGTAAAGGCGACTTATGAGCGAGCAGAAACCCACGACCAAAGTTCCTGACGGCCATACACGTTTTTTCACAACGCGCCCGATGGCGCCCAACGAAAAGGGATTCGTTGGTTACGAAACTGTCTGGAAGCCGTTCCAGAAGGAAGTCGAATACAAGACGCCGAAACAGCCGTAGGAGCAATGCCTTGGCATCGACGAGCCGGATCGTACGGCTTGGTGGCGAACCCATGAAGGGGATTGCGTCATCCTTCATGAGGAAATCGACTCTGGCACCAATGGTGCATTCAGTATCTGCAACGACGGCGCCCGCTGCACGACCCGGCGCGATCATCCGGCTGGATACCAGATTGGATCACGCTTTTCGATAAAGCTGGTCAACCCCTCGGTCGCCTCGTCGCTTTGCCGCTTGGACGCATGTTGCGCGACCAGCCGTTCAAACTCGGCATCGCTCATGATGCTGCCCGCACAGCGCATCGCACTCAGTTTGCTTTCCCGGATGGATGTCGGTGCCGCGTGCAGCAGGCCTTCGAGCATGGGAGTGAGCGCATCATCAAGCGCACCCGTCTCGCAAACCTCATGAACGAGTCCTATCGCCTGCGCTTGCTCCGCGCCGAAGCGCTCGCAACTCAGCGCGTAGCGCCGCACATTCCGAATGCCGATCGCCGCGTTGAGTTGCGGAAAAATAATGCTCGCAATCACACCCCAACGCGCCTCGGTAATCGCGAAGGTGGCGTCACGACTTGCGATCACGATGTCGCAGCTGGCGACGATGCCAGTACCGCCGCCGACGCAGGCGCCGTGCACCAGCGCGATCGTCGGCTTTGGCATTTCATTGAGCCGGCGCATCGCGAGTGCCGTCCGTCTCGAAATTTCCAGATTGGCGGCCGCGTCCATGTGCGAAATCTGCTTCAACCAATTCAAGTCAGCACCTGCCTGGAAGTGCCGGCCATTGCCGCGGATGACGACTACTCTGACCGCGGCGTCTCCGGCCAACCTCTCGCATCCATCGAGCAGGTTCTGGACGATCTCGCCGTTATAGGCATTGTTGACGGCGGGACGGTTCAGCGTGACCGTGGCCACGCCGCGTTTATCGACGGCAAGGAGAACACTAGGTTCACTCATCTCTGGAATCCTTGATAACGGCAATCGGGTTGCGTTTTTCCTGATTGGGCGCACGTCCAATTGAAATCGCTTTTTCAGAAGTATCCTAACGTTTTTTGGGGCAACCGGTTGTAAGCAGATGAACCGGAACGGGGTTTTCGTGATTTTTCCCGTCATCGACTTGAATTGCTACTCATGCTGAAGTCTGGCACGTTCTGCATCATGGGTCGCGATTTCTTCGATTTCGAGTGACTCTACCGATCTCTGCAAGATGAGTAGACAGTGGGCGCGCCCGCTCGAAGTCGCGCGCTGTCTCGTCGTGAAGGGCACAGGCAAGCTCGCTCTGCTGCGAGCACGTTCGCCGATAACCGTCTGGTCAAGCCATTCGTGCACAAGGTCGAAATCGTGGTGCAGATGGCAATGCCTCTGCCCACGACGCCGTCATTGCTGACGCGTCACTTCGTGTCTGTTCTCTCCGATTACGTTATGTACCCTATTGGTATGCGACCGCAGGCCTCTCACGATTCAGAGGTCGACTGCCGTGTACGCTGTGGCAACGACGAACACCATTCTCATTTTTGATGCAATGGCATAAAAATTAATTGCTTGCGGTGATGAGTCGCATTTTTGCATACTAGCTGAATGTCCGCCAACGCGCCGTCGCGCATTGGCGGGAAGCTTCAAACCCAGATCGCGGAGGAGTGATGTTGCGCGAAGACTTGAAGGTCGCCGAGGCAGCTTGGCGTGCCCGGCATGCCGACGAATTGGCTCTGGCCGCGGCAACACCGGCCCGGTGCGAAGACGGCATCCCGCTAAAGGTCCTCTACACGCCGCTCGACGTCGATGAACCGTCACCAGGTGCTGTCGAGTTTCCCGGCGAGTTTCCTTACACGCGCGGCAACGACGCCAGCGGCTATCGGAAGAAGCTGTGGACGATCAGCCACTACGCCGGGTTCGGCAGTCCGCGCGAGACCAACGTCCTGTTCCGCAAGATGATCGACCACGGAGACGTGCCGCCGTACATGGCGCTCGATCTCCCAACCCAGCTCGGCCTCGACCCGGACGACCCGATGGCAGCCGGCGAGGTGGGTCTCACCGGGACCTCGATCGCCTCGCTGCGGGACTGGGAGACGATTTTCGACGGCATCGACCTCGAAAGCACGTTCGTCGGCACCGTGATCAACGCGCCGGCCGCGGTGATCCTTGCGATGCACATCGTACTCGCGCAGAAGCAGGGAGCGGACCTGTCCAAGGTGCGCGGCAACCTTCAGAACGACATTCTCAAGGAATTCACGGCACGTGGGAACTTCATCTTTCCGGTCGCCCCCTCGCTGCGGCTGGTCACCGACTCGGTCGAGTACTGTGCCCGTTACCTTCCCTCGTTCTGGCCCCTCAATGTTACTGGCGGCCACTTCGCGGAGGCGGGGGCGGACCGAGTCCACGAGGTGGCATTTGCTTTCGCGGATGCGTTCACATACATCGAGCACCTTCTGGCGCGCGGAGTATCGATCGACGCCTTCGCAAAGAACATGTTCTTCCTGATGAAGACCAACCACTTCGACCTGTTCGAAGAGGCGGCAAAGTTCCGAGCGATGCGCAGAATCTGGGCAACACGTCTGCACGTCCAGTACGGTGCTCGCGACCCCGAGAGCCTTAAGTGCAAGGTGCTCGGCCACAGCGGAGGCTCGCAGATGACACGCGAGCGTCCGGAGCTCAACATCGCCCGCACCACGCTCGCATGCCTCGCTGGCGCACTGGGCGGCATACAGCTTATCGGTCTGCGCACGATGGACGAGGTCTTCGGAATCCCGACCGAGAAGTCCGAGCTCATAGCGATCGGTACTCAGCACGTCGTGGCCCACGAAACCGGCGTACCCGACGTCGTCGACCCGCTTGGCGGCTCCTACTACGTCGAGTCGCTTACGCGCGAATTCGAGTCGCGGGTACTGGCGGAGCTCGACCGCATCGAGCGCGAAGGCGGCACGGTCCGTGCGGTTGAGACCGGCTCGATCCGGCGCGCGATCGCGCAGGATGCATACGAGGCGCAGCGTGCAGTGGAGCGCGGCGAGAAGGTCAAGGTCGGCGTCAACAAGTATCGCATCGACGAGGCCGAGTCGCCGCGCCGCCCGTACCAGCTCGATCCGGCGGAGGAGAGTCGCCGGGTCGAGGATGTACGCGCGGTCCGCCGCGACCGCGACAGCGCCGCGACGACCGCGGCGATCGAGGAACTCAAGCGCGTCGCAGGTCTGCCCGAGGGCAGCGACAGCAACCTCATGGTGCCGATCATCGAGGCGGTTCGTGCGTACGCGACGATGGGCGAGATCTGCACGGCGTTGAAGGACGTGTTCGGCGAATACGTCGAGCGCGGCCGCATTTGAAGGAAAAGATGATGGAAAAGCGGGTACCCCGAATACTGATGGGCAAGCCCGGGCTGTGCGGCCACGATCGCGGGATCATGCTCGTGATCATGGCGCTGCGGGACGCCGGTATGGAGGTGATCTACTCCGGCCGCCACAATTCACCCGAGCAACTAGTCGCCGTGGCCGTTCAGGAGGATGTCGACGTACTTGGCGTCTCCATCTTGTCCGGCGCTCACATGTCGCTGTGCGGTCGCATCGTTCAAGGGCTGAAGGAACAGGATGCCGCCGACATCGTGCTCCTCGCGGGCGGATTCATTCCCCCGAACGACATCCCCGGTCTAAAGGCGCTCGGCGTTCGCGAGGTGTTTACCGAGGGAGCCAAGCTCGACGACGTCGTCGACTTCGTTCGCCGGGCTGCCCTCGAGCGACTACCCGCGTGAATATCTCCGACTGGCTGCTCCGCAATGCGACGCGTAGCCCAGGCGATCCGGCCATCCACTTCGAGGGGAGCACGATCACGCACGGAGAACTGCTCACACGCGTCGAGGCGTTCGCATCCGCCCTCACGTCGATGGGCGTCCGCGCCGGTGACCGTGTCGGCCTCTTCCTCGCCAACTGCCCCGAGTTCCTGATCGCGCGATGGGCAGCCATACGGATTGGCGCCGCGGCCGCGCCGATGAACATCATGTTCCAGGCCCGCGAAGCGCAGTACGTGCTGAACAATGCGACTCCGCGCGTGCTGGTCACCGAGTCGTCGCAGCTTCCGCTTGTCGAGCAGATCTGGCCCGACTGCCCACACCTCGAGCACCTCATCGTGGTCGATGCCGAGATTCACGGCGCACGTTCGTTCGCTGCACTGGAGCACGAGCACGCCGGGTGCAGCGCCCCAATTCATGACTGCGATCCGGATGACATCTGCGACCTCTACTACACGTCGGGCACGACGGGCCGCCCAAAGGGCGTGATGTGCTCGCATTTCAACTTCGCGAGCCTGCTGCGCTACGAGCAGCTCATCTGGGAGATGGGACCGGCCGATCACACGATGGTCGCGCTGCCGCTGTTCCACGCGAAGGGCCTGATCATCCCCTGCCTGCTCGCGACCTATGTCGGCTGTCCGCAGACTCTACTGCGACGCTGGGACACGCGCCTCGTCCTAGAGCTGATTGAACGAAACAAGGTCACGTTTTTCGCCGGCGTACCGACGATGTACGCCTACCTCAATGCTTTCGCAGAGTTCGAGCGCTACGATATCAGCTCGATCCGGGTCTGCCGTGTCGGAGGGGCCCCGATGCCCGTCGAAATACAGCGTGTTTTCGAAAGGCGCACCGGTGCGGCGATCATCGAGGGCTGGGGCTGCACTGGCTGGACCGGGACGTCGAACCCGCTGAACGGCGAGCGCGCGATCGGCTCGATCGGCAAGGCGCTCGGCGAACTCGATCCGTCGATCTCCTGCGAGATCCGCATCGTCGACGACGAAGGGAACGACGTGTCGTCCGGCGCGGAGGGTGAGGTCGTTATCCGCGGGGACCAGATTCCGAAGGGTTTTTGGCGCATGCCGAACAAGACCGCTTCGGATTATCGCGCCGGCTGGTTCCACACCGGGGACATCGGTAGGCGTGACGAGCGCGGATTCATCTTCCTTGTTGGTCGCAAGGACGACCTGATCATCACCGCGGGCTTCAACGTGTATCCGCGGGAGGTCGAGGAAGTTCTCTACGCGCATTCGGCGGTCGCCGACGTTGCAGTCGTCGGGATTCCGGATGGCGACAAGGGTCAGTCAATCAAGGCTTTCGTTGTACTTAGGCCTGGCACCGATACGAATGAAGCCGCACTGATCGAGCACTGCCGCTCGCAACTGGCAAAATACAAGGCGCCACGCGCCATTGAGTTCCTGGACGCGTTGCCGAAGACCGCGTCCGGCAAAGTCCAGCGGTACCTGCTGACCGGTACCGCAACCGGCCGGAGATGACATGTACGCCAAGAACCCGCGCTGGTTCCTGACCGAAGAGCAGGACGCTCTGCGCGAGAGTGCCGCGCGGATCGCGCGAGAGGGCATTGCGCCACGCGCCGCCGAAGTCGATGCTACCGCGCAGTATCCGCAGGACATCTTCGATCTGCTCGCGCAAAGCGGCCTAATCGGTATCACGATTCCGGAAACCTACGGGGGCTCGGGCGCCGGCCTGCTCGAGTTGTGCATCGTCGTCGAGGAGCTCGCCAAAATCTGCACAACGACTGCCTTGATGCCGGTGATGTCCAACATCGCCGGCGTCATGCTCCTGCGCTTCGGGAGCGACGAGCAGAAGGAGACGTTGCTGCCGCGGCTGGCGCGCGGCGAGATCCGGTTCTCGAACGCGTTAACGGAGGCAGATGCCGGATCGGACGCGGCATCGATCCGGAGCAAGGCCGTCGCGACATCCGACGGTTACGAGATCAACGGTGCGAAGTCCTACATCACGGGTACGACGCTGTCGGATATCTTCATCGTGTTCGCAAAACACGCCGATGGCGCCGCTGCCGGCCGCGTGTCCGCCTTCCTCGTCCCGCGTGACCGGCCCGGCATCACGATCGGGCCGCTTGAAAAGAAAATGGGTATCCGCGGAATGCCGACCGGCGGACTCTTCTTCGACAAGGTCACCGTGCCGCGCGATGCGCGATTGGGAGCCGAAGGCCAGGGGTTGTCCGTGCTTCTGAGCTCGATGACCGGCAATCGACCGGCGATTGGCGCCCGCGGCGTGGGCCTCGCGCAGGGTGCATTCGAGATTGCGGTCGACCACTGCCTCAACCGGAAAATGCTGGGCGGCACACTGATGGATCTCCAGGGACTCCAGTTCAAGCTCGCCGACCTGGCGATCGCGATCGAAGCATCGCGCCAACTCGTCCACGCGGGCGCCAGACTCGTCGACAAAGGCGTGGCAACGAAGGACATGATGGGGATGCTCGCGATGGGCAAGTGCCTCGCGACCGACACGGCGATGCAGGTCGCGATCGAAGCTGTACAGTGCCTCGGCGCCACCGGATATTCCAGCGATGCTCCGGTCGAGCGCCTGATGCGCGATGCCAAGCACCTGCAGCTGGTTGATGGATCCAACGAAATTCAACGCGTGCTGATCGGCCGCGCACTCAGGGAGTGGCGCACCAATGGATAGCCTGAAACGGACGACACTGTCGGAATCGCTGTGGCACAAGACGCGTACGCTCCGCTACGACGATCTCCCCGCGCCCGTCATCGACAAGATCAAGGACCTCACGCTCGACACACTAGGCATCGCCCTGGGGTCGACGACGCTTGACTTCGGCATCGCCACACGCGCGCTCGTGTGCTCGTGGGAAAGCACCGGCGGTGCGAGCATCATCGGCGAGCACCGACGCGTCCCCGCGCATGCCGCGGCGCTCGTCAACGGCGTGCTCGCGCACGGTCAGGATTTCGACGACACGCACACGGAGTCGGTCACGCACCCGAGCGCCTGCGTCGTACCCGCCGCGCTCGCCGTCGCCGAGTCGCACGGAGCCAACGGCCGCGACGCGATTCTGGCGATGGCCGCCGGGTTCGAGTCGATGATCCGGCTCGCGCTGCCGGCGCGTAACCAGTTTCACCTGCACGGATTCCACACGACATCGATCACCGGTACTTTCGCCGCCGCCGTTATCGCGTCGAAACTCCGGGAGCTTGACGACACGTCGGCCACAAACGCGATAGGCGTCGCCGGCAGCTTCACGAGCGGCCTGCTCGAGTGCGTTCCGGCGGGGGCGGGGGCGAAGCGCCTCCACGCCGGCTGGGCCGCGATGGGCGGGATCATGGCAGCGGATTTCGCTGGTCGTGGGCTGACGGGGCCCACGACCGTCTTCGAAGGCAAGCTCGGTGTGTTCAACTCGTTCATTCGTGGCGAGCCGATCACCATCGCCGAGATTCTCGACGGTTTCGGTGATGACTGGACACTGCTCGACACGCGACCGAAGCTCTACCCGTGCTGCCACTACCTGCAGTCGTTCATCGACTGCGCTCGCCGGCTCCGCGACGAGCGCGGCGTGTGCGCTGCCAACATCGCGACGATTCGCTGTCGGGTCGCCGAGGGCTCCGTCAACATGATCTGCACGCCATGGACTACGAAGCAGGCGCCCCGTGACGCCTACGAGACCAAGTTCAGCCTCCCCTTCGCGGTAGCGATCGCGCTCCACGACGGACGTGCGGGTACCTCGGCGTTCACGCTGGACAATGCGCGGCGGCCAGAAATTGCCGCGCTGATGGCGCGCGTGACGTTCGAGGTCGCCCCAGAATTCAGCGTAAAGGACATGCCCGGCGACATCGATATCGTGCTCGCCGATGGACGTACCGAGCGCGTCGTCCAGCCTCGCGTTCGTGGCGACCGCACTGCTCCAATCTCGCGTGCGGAGCTACTCGACAAGTTCCACGACAACCTGCGCGCGACGCCGTTCGCGAATCGAGCAGACGCGATCTCTGCGAGCGTGCTCGATCTCGATGCGCAACAAAATCTGGACACGCTGGGGGCGCTGCTGCGCGGCGTGGAATGACTTCGGCGCAGCGACCCTCAACTGGCGCACCCGCGTTGTCGATCCGGACCGCCCGAGGCGTGCTGGCGGCGACTTTCGTGCTTCACGCACTGCTGGCGAGCGCGCCCTACGGACTGCCCGCCCTTCTTCCGTTCGTCCGCCACACCCTCGGAGGTGGGTACTTCGAGGCGTCGCTGGTATCGTCGGCATTCCTGCTGGGCATCGTCGCCGGGTCGCCGATCGCAGGCGGTGCGGTCGATTCATTCGGCGTCCGGCGCTCGATTATCGCTGGCACCGCGCTCGCCACGGCGACGCTGGCGTTCGTCCCGGGTGCGTCGTCGCTATGGCTGGTATGCACGTTACTGCTCGCAGCGGGGATCGGCTACAGCGTCCTCACTCCAGGAACCAACACGGCAATGCTGGCCTGGTTCGCGCAGCGCAACCGCGCCACTGCCGTCGGCATCAAGCAGACCGGTGTCAGCGTCGGCGGGATCGCCGCCGCCAGCTTCGTCCCGGCCGTGTCGCTCGCCTGGGGCTGGCAAGCGTCGTTCTACGTCATCACGATCTTGTACGCTGCGGCCCTCGCAATCGCGTGGATCACGCGTCTCGACGGGCCATTCGGACTCGCGCCCCATGCCACCCGACCGTCCCTGCGCGATGCCATCGCGGCGATGCTCGACGACCGCCCGACAAAGCTGCTCGCCGTCGACGGGTTCCTGCGTGTCGGGATCCAGTACGCGTTCCTCACCTACCTGATCGTGTATGCGATCGACAGCCTGCACTCGCCAATCGCTTGGGGCGCGCTGATCTATGCGCTCGCGCACCTTTTTGGCGCCGTGGGCCGCGTCGGGTGGGGCTGGGCCAGCGATCGGGTGTTCCACGGCCGCAGACGCGGGCCGTATGCAGCGATTGCCGTGACCGCGGCGGCGGGATTCGCACTTCTCGCGCTGGCGGCGCCGCTTCATTGGACCATTCTGCTCGGATCTGTCGCCATCCTCGGCTTCTCCGCATCGGGTTTCCAGGGCGTGGGCCTGTCGCTGCTCGCCGAGATCGGCGGCAAGCGGGCGGGAGCTGCCTCCGGATTGGTCAATGCCCTCTCGTTCCTCGGTGCCGCGTTGATGGTGCCGTTGTGCGGACAACTGCTCGACGCGGGAGCATCGTTCGCGACATTGTTCGGCATCCTGGCAGCGATGTCCCTCATCGCGGCGGCGATCGCACTTGCGTTGCCTTCCACGACGCACGAACCATCGGTCCATGTTGCCCGCTGACGAAACCTCTTTGGCGTGGGACGATGTCGTGGCCACCGATGGCGCCGACGGCCTCGTCGCAGGCATCCGCGCCGGACGCGCGCGCGCCATCGGTCGCGCTATCAGCGAGGTCGAGCGCGATTCCGAGGTCGGATGCAGGGTAGTCGCCGCCCTAGCCGCAGACATGGGTCGCGCACACCGCATCGGTATTACCGGACCGCCCGGCGCAGGGAAGTCTTCGCTCGTTGGCAGCCTCATCCACGCCTATGGCCGTCGCGGGCGGCGAGTCGGCGTCATCGCGGTCGACCCGTCGAGCCGTGCGAGCGGCGGCGCCATCCTCGGTGATCGCCTGCGAATGGAAAAGGACGTCGGCGCCAGCGGTGCCTATATCCGCTCGCTTGGATCCCGAGGCGATACCGGCGGGCTCTCGCTCGCCGCATCCCGCGCCGCCGACATCCTCGACGCAGCCGGCTACGACCCGATCGTGATCGAGACCGTCGGAGCAGGCCAGGCGGAGATCGAAGTGAGCGAAGTCGCGCATACGCGCGTCGTCGTGCTGCCGCCCGGACTTGGTGACGAGGTGCAGTCGGTCAAGGCCGGCATGATGGAGATCGCCGACATCTTCGTCGTCAGCAAGTCGGACTCCGCCGGCGCGGAACGCACGCGCGCGGACCTGATCGCCTTTCTTCGGCTCCGCGGCGCCGACGCGCCCGCGATCCGCGTGATCGGAACTTCCATCATCGACGGCGCAGGCGTCGATGCATTGGTCGATGCGCTGGTCGAGCGCGAGTCATGCCGGCCGGCGGGCGTCGCCGAAAAAGCCCTGGTGCGGCTCATCGTCCGCCGTGCTCTACGCATGACCGAGATCGACCTCGCCGCACTGCCCCCGGCCTCCATCCAGGACCTCGGATCGCGTGTATCTCGCGGCGAGCTGACGCTCGCCCAGGCGGCCCGCGCGGCGCTCGACGCAGCGCGTCGGCCGCCGAAAGCCACTCGCACCCCACCTTCCACCGATCGATCGGGAGTACCTAATGATTGACCTCGCCTGGCTACCGCGCGACAACGAGCTGAAGAGCCACAAGCGCGCCTATGGAACCCCAGCGATCGATGCCCCGACCATCCGCTACGAGCGCCGTCCGCTGGCGTCACCCGACGGAACCGTCGTCCACGGCGTCGTTACGGCCTGGATGACGCTCGACAACCGGGTGGTACAACTCCTACACGATCGCGATGGTGAAGCAGGTCATTCTGGGATTACAGCGGGCTTCGTCGGATCGCGGCGTCGTCGCGGCGGTATTCACCGGCGCCGGCGACAAGGCGTTCTGCACTGGCGGCAACACGGACGGGTACTCGGTGTACTACAGCCGGCGCCTGCCGGAGTACGGCGACTATATGGATCTGTTCAATGCCATAGTCGACGGCATCCTCGACTGCAAGAAACCGACGGTCTGCCGCGTGAATGGCATGCGCGTCGCGGGCGGACAGGAGTTCGGCCTTGCCTGCGACTTCACGGTCTCGTCGGACCTCGCCCTGTTCGGGCAGGCCGGCCCCAAGCACGGTTCGGCACTCGATGGCGGCTCCACCGACTTTCTTCCCTGGTTCCTATCGATCGAGGATGCGATGTACTCGTGCGTCTCCTGCGAGACGTGGAGCGCATACAAGATGAAGATGAAGTGGCTCATTACCACCGCGCTGCCGGTACTGTGTGTCGACGGAACATTCGTGCGCAATCCCCTGGTGCGCACCGATGCGTACCTGGACGACGGAGAAATCGTCTATGGCGAACGAGTGCGCGAGGACCGTATTGCCGCCACACGCAAACTCGTGAATCGCGCCGAGGTGACGCTCGACCGCCTCGACACCGAGGTTGCGCGACTCGTCTGGCGGTTCGCGGGTCTGTTTTCCGGATGTCTAATGAAGTCCATCGACGGCATCCGCGCCAAGAAGAAATTCTTCTGGGATCAGATGAAGCTGCCCAACCGGCACTGGCTCGCCGCCAACATGGCGACCGAGGCTTGGCTCGGGTTCACGGCTTTCGTGACACGCAATGCGACCGGCCGGGACGTCATCGATTTCCTCGCCTACCGGCAGGCGCTGGCATCGGGGTCGATCTTCGACGAAGCGCTCGTTTCCCGCGTCCTTTCGAAGTCGCGCGACAAGGAACGATAAAGCGGCGGGTTCGGTGGGACTCAGCAGTTCGGTCAATTGCTGCGACCAGGGTTCAAGGCCACGCTTTCTAACCGTGATCCATCCAAGGAGCAACAAATGAATCGAGAACTCGTCGAAGCCCTTTCTCCCCGCAGGTGCTGGATACGCCACGCCGCCGCTGCACTCGCGCTATTCGCGTTCGGCGTGATTCCACATCCGGCTCAGGGAGCCGACTATCCCAACCGGACGATCAAGATGCTCGTCCCATTCGCGCCAGGCGGGTCCACCGACATGGTTGCACGGATCGTCGCAGTCAAGCTTGCGACCCGCCTGGGGCAACCCGTCGTCGTTGAAAACAGGCCTGGGGCAGGAACGGCCATCGCGATGCAAGCGGTCGCCCGCGCGGTACCCGACGGCTATACGCTGCTGTTCAGCTCATCCGCGCTCGCGAATTATCCGAGCCTGACGAAGAACGTCGTCCTCGACGTGCAGCACGATCTCGTGCCGGTGACTACAGTGGTGTCCGCCATGTACGTCGTGCTGGTTCATCCATCCGTCCCGGCCAGGACAGTACCGGAGTTGATCACCCTCGCAAAGTCGCGACCGGGTCAGCTCAACATCGGATCTGCGGGTAGCGGATCGGCGAATCACCTTGCCGGCGAACTCTTCAAATCCGCAGCAGGCATCGATCTAGTTCACGTTCAGTACAAGGGCAGTGGGCCCGCCCTGATCGCAGCGATCGCCGGAGAAGTCCAGGTCATCATCGAGCCCATCATCTCGGCGCGCGCCTACATAGACTCCGGACGACTTCGCGCACTGGCCGTTACGGGAGACCGGCGTTCCATCGCCCTGCCGGACCTTCCGACCGTGGCGGAGAGCGGTGTGCCTGGATTCGAAGCTAGCTTCTGGCTGGGCGTACTTGCGCCGCCCGGCATATCGCAGGACATCGTGGCCACGCTGGCGGGCGCCATCGGGGCCATCTTGAAAGATCCGGAGGTCAAAGCGCAACTCGTGGCGCAAGGCACCGAGCCGATCGGCGATCGCCCGGACCAGTTCGCGCGTCGGATCGCCGAGGACATCGCGAAATGGGGAAAGGTCATCCGCGATGCGAAAGTCCAGATGCAGTAGAAGCGCGAATCGGGGAATCCACCTTCGCGGAGCGCCCGATTCCTATTGGACGAAACGCCACTACTGGCCGGTACGCGGTCAATTCGGAGCCGCGGCGGGCACTCTGAGACGTAATGCTAAGCGGAACAAAGCGGAAGGGACCACACAGAGATATTTCGGGGGGCGGTCCGGCAACAGGCATGGTGTGTCATCACTGTTCGGCTCATTGCGCAGTGCGGCCGATCTGGCGACGTGGGCAGTATGGATTGTAAAACGACCGAGCGCCACCGCGGAAACTGCGATGAAGCTGGTGTCAGCGCGAATCAAGGACGATATCGGGCAGTGTCGGCCCGTGACGTGGCGACCGAATCCTCAGAGAGCGTGCCCCCGATGGCGACGGTGGGCCGTAGCCACCATGACCGAGCGAAGATCCAGCGCCGCCGCATGGTCGCGGATCAGGGTGTCGTAGACCTAGCGGCCCCGATCTCATCTAGAAGTATCGGCACGCCGACGGAGCAGGTGTGAATGCCCAGAACACTCGCGAGCTGCAGGACCTCGACGATCTCGTCGACCGGAACACCCATGCGCAGCGCCCTTCTCATGTGAAACCGCATCCCGACCGCATACAGGTGCGTAGTCGACGCGTTGATCGCGATTGCGATCAACTCTTTCACGCCAGGTTCCAACGTGCTGCCAGCCCACGGAAACGACACGAAGCGGATGTAGGCGTCGAGGAAACTGGGAGCCAAGCGCAGCAACGCCTCGCAGGTATCGTCCCACTCGCCCACCAAATCGGCGTACGCGACCCTGATCCGCTCGGAGTCCGCGACGGGCGCTGAACTAGAACGAGCCGAAGACGGATGCTCGCGCAGCTCGTCGACGAGTATCGGGAGGCCTACGGCAAGCGTGTGCGCCCCGAGCAGGCTGGTGAGCTGAAGCACCTCCAAGATCTCATCGGATGTGGCGCCTTCGGCAAGCGCACGACGGATATGGGTTCGCGTGCCGGACGCGTACAGGTGGGTCGTGGCCGCATCCACCGCGATGTAGATGAATTCCTTGACCTTCCGCGGCAACGTCCCGTCGCTCCAGGGGACCGATGAAAACGCGAGGTATGCCTCGAAAAAATCCGGGCTGAGCGCGAGCAGCCCTTCCTGCGAAGGCGCGAGGTAGCCGCGTCGGCGTATAAACTCCTCGCGCAACGCCCTACGCCGCTCGTCGAATCCCTCCGGCCCGACCTGCGCTTCGGGTCCGGGGATACCCGCGAATACTTGCGACTTGGACGGAGGATTCACGATCGTCACCTCGAAATTCGCGCTCAGGCTGAGCCGAGACTGTCGAGTGGATCGCGCCTGATTCCGATCCACAGGTATTGGACCATTGACCGTCCGATGGATCAGGCACACTCCGAGTCGAGCCGGGCACCGGAGAGCGCCAGCAGCCGCCGGTGCACGGTGGGATCCACCTCGACTTCGCCGTCGCCAAGCTCGCGGCGAGCTTGCTGAGAGCGATCGCCCGGCATGCGGACCTCAACCTGCCCCTCGGCGGGCCGCGAGCGCCGCACCGCCTCGCGTAAGCGCGAGACATGATCCTGGAACTTGTCGGCAGGCATCAGCAGATCCGGATTGAGCGCCAAAAAAAAGAAACCCGAGTTGTGCGCCTCGCGCAATACCGGATCGCTCCCTGCGAGGATGCCGAACAGTTGCGCGGCAAATGCGAGGCAACTGCCGCGCGCCCCGCCCCACGTCAAGAAAGCCCCGGCGAGCGCCAGCGCCGGATCGGCTGTCTCGCGTCCCTCTGGGTCGACCGCGGTGCCAAATTCGAGCGGCCGCCCGGTCGCCTGCCGCAGCAGCGCGTCGCCCCATGTGACGCTGCTGGTGCCTATGTCTAGGATCACCGGCTCATCGCCACAGGGGAACGCAAACGCCACGGGATTTGTCCCTAGAATGCGATCGGCGCCCCCGAAAGGTGCCACACGTGCGGCGGTGTTCGCAGTGTGAATGGCGACGAGCCCGGCGCGCGCGATCCGCTCTACGTAATACGCGAGCCTGCCGCTGAACCAGGTATTGCACGCACCTACCACGGCGATGCCCGACGCATTCGCGATCTCGATTGCCTTGTCGGTCGCGACGAGCGAGACCACGTAACCGTTCACGTCGCCGCCGTCGATCGTGGCGGACACCGGCGTCTGCCTCGTTACCCGAATCGGACCACCCGGTCCTTTCCTCACAAGCTCCGCGACAATGGCGGGCACGCGCGGTAATCCTGCGAACGCGTGTCCGGTGACCATCGCATCGACCAGATGGGCCGCGACGTCCTTCGCATGCGAGGTCGGCATGCCGTGGCGCACGAACACCGACACGGCGAGTTCGCGCGCGTCAGCTTGCGACAGCCTGACCATGGTCGGCGGTGACGGCGTCAGGAGCCGCGCGCTTGCGCTCGGGCGCATCGAGTGCGCTTGCAAGACCCCGCCGCCAAGTGCCGATCCGATACCCTGCGCAAGCGAAGCCGATAAGGTCGAGCACGTGCAGCCGGGCCACCTCGCCGACCTTCGCATTGAGCGCAGCCGCCTCCGCTGCGAGCACACGGATATCTTGCGGGGCCACCGTCATCGCGCCGTGTGCTGAAACCGCGTTCGGCGCAGCACCACCCACTGGCGCGCGAGCATGGCAAGGAACACGACAACGCCGACGGCGTCGGAATAGTGGCCCGGAAAAGCCATACCGCAGCCAGCGGCGACCAGCACGACGCGCTCCCAGGTCGCGAGCGGCGCGATCAGGTAGCCGATTATTCCGGCTGCGTACGGCACGGCTGCCAGAAACAAGAGCACCCACGAATAGATAACGACAGAATTGAATCCGTCAGGCATTAGCATCGGCGTGTACACGAACATGAACGGCATCAGGTAGAGGAACGACGAGAATCTCATTGCGTTGAAGCCGGTACGGTACGGCTGCGCTCCTGCAATCCCAGCTCCCGCGAACGCGGCTATGCAAACCGGTGGTGTCACGTTCGAGCTTTGGCTGAACCAGAACACCACGAAGTGCGCCGCGATGAGCGGCACTCCGAGCTCCCCCAGTGCGGGAACGGCGAGCAGCGCCAGGATCAGATAGTCCGCCGTCACCGTGATGCCCATACCTAAGATGAAGGTAGCAAACAGCACGAGCAGCAACGCCAGCCAGACCATCCCGTGGGTCTGCGTCATAACGATCTCGGAGAAGCGGAACGCCACTCCGGTGAGGAGCGCGGTGCCGACTATGATCCCGACTGGTCCGGCTGTCACGCCTACGATCAGCGAATTCTCAGCTCCGCGGGCAAGTCCGTTATACAGGGCTGGGAGGAAGCGGCGCAGCTGCCCGATCATCGCGTAGCGCGTGAACATCAGCGCAACGAAGCTAACGATCGTCCAAAATGCTGCGAAAGACGGCGTATAGCCCTCGAACAGGGCCACGAACAGCACGGCCAGTGGCAGCAGGTAGAACCAACCTTCGCGCAGGATACCGGCGATCGCGGGCCTCAGCGACTTCGGCATCACGCCCAATCCCGCGCGGCCCGCCTCGAAATGGACCATCAGCAGCACCGAGAAGAAGTACAAAACTGCCGGGACGAGCGCGATCTTAATGATGTTCGCGTAGGGGACCCTTAGCATCTCCGCCATCAGGAACGCACCGGCGCCCATCACCGGTGGCATGAACATGCCCCCGGTTGAGGATGCTGCCTCGACCGCGCCCGCAACCTCGGGTCGGAAGCCCATCTTCTTCATCAGCGGGATGGTGAACGTGCCCGTGGCAACGGTATTGGCGACGGCGCTGCCCGAGATCATTCCGAACATGCCGCTCGCTACGACCGCCGCCTTGGCGGGACCGCCGCGATAGCGGGCTGTCAGCGCCACCGGCAGATCAATGAAGAAGCGCCCGGCGCCGAACTGCTCAAACAACGCGCCCATGATGATGAACAACATCACGTAGGCGATGAACACGTAGGCGACGAAGCCGAAGATCCCGTTGGTGGACGCGTAACTGTCGCCAATGACCTGACTGAACCCGAATCCCTGATGCGCCAGGACGCCGCTAGGAAGGAACTGGCCGAGCAGCGCGTAGACGAGAATGAACAGTGCGAGGATTGGCAGGACCACGCTCATCGTGCGGCGGCACGCCTCCAACACCAGTGCGATTGCGATGGTACCGAACACCAAGTCGCGCATTGTCGCCGTGCCTGCTCGCCAAGCCATGTTTTGGTAGTCGACGATGAAGTTGCCGAACGCGAGCACCGTGAGCACAATGAGGACGAAGTCAACCGCCGAGGGACGGTCACGCGGCGCATGGGGCGTTGCCGGAAAGCGCAGGAAGACGAGTGTGAGGATGGCGAGCAGGAACCCGCCGCGCAGCATAGAAGTACTGACGTCGACAAGCACGGCGAGGATCAAGAGCAGGCTGTAGGTCGCGGCAAACGCCTTGTAGGCGTGCTTCGCGAAACCCTTGAACTCACGGACGGTGCGCGCCCCTTCTGCCTTCTCGAGAAGCCGCAGAAAGCGCGAAGGGTGTGCTTTGGATGAAGATGACATGCGAGCGGAGAGGGCTTTAGGAGTTCGGGCGGCAGAATTTCCTGAAGCCGCCGGATGATTGTGATCCCGCGTTGTGGGGCGCCGGTATGGCGCATTGTCGCAGCGCAATAGTTGAAATCGGTCTGACGCGCGCGTGGTGAATCGTGGCGCGGCACGGTAGTGATAGCTTTCTCATTTCCTGGCCCCTCACACGACGCTCAGTGCACCCATGCGGCGCCGGTTCAGCGCCAAGCACACGAGTTTCCACTCGGTCCGCACCTTCTTGCGACCTCGCATACTGAACTCGCGACAGCCAAGTACGTTCTTGATCCAGCCATTGGGCGGCTCGGCGATCCACTTGCGTCGACGATACGTGGCGCGGCCTTCTTTGGTTTGCAACTTCGCAGCTATGGCGGCCGTGTGCAGGTAGGTTCGGGCATCGATCCGCGCCCGCCGCTTGCCCTCACGCCCCAGCGCCACCACCAGTTCCGTCTTCGGGCTCGTCGCCTTGGCGAAGTTGTTCTCGCTGCGGTAACCCGCATCGGCCAGACCTTGTTGAGGCAGCGCGCCGAGGTTGTCCCGCACGGCTTGCAGCATCGGCAGCAGTTGACCGGCATCCGCCGCGTTGTTGCCAAGCTCGACGGCCACGATGATGGGCGGCGTAGCGTCCACCGCCGTCTGCACGTTGTAACTCGGACCGAGCCCGCTCCCAGCGCGCTTCATGATCCAAGCCTCGGCCTGCTGCATCCACTCATTGCCGATCGCCTTGTGGCGGCTAGCATTGGCCTTGATTTTGGTGCCGCCAATGGCCACCGCGCGCAGTTTCGCCAGCTCAATCTCGCGCGCCCGCTTGACCACCCGCACGAACAGCTCGGACAATTCCTGCAGATGCGGCGCCCGAAAATCGCAGATCGTGCGGTGCTTGGGAAAGTTGCACGCGGCCAGCATCCGAAGCGCCAGGTCTTCGTGCAATCGGCGCTCGATCTTGCGCGAACTAAACACCCCAGTGGCGCAGCCATACACCAGCACTTTGACCATTATCGCCGGATGCACCGGTTGGTAACGCGACCCGCCGCCGGCGTAACGCGCGTAGAACGCGCTCAGGTCCAAGGCGTCAACCGTGTCATCGATGAAGTACGCCAAGTGCCTCTTAGGCAGCCATTTCCTCTTAGGCAGCCATTTCTGTAGCGCAGCAGGTCGCAGCATCACTTGATCCGGATCGTACGGGCGGCAGCTGGTAGGCATCCACTAATGTCCGGTTAAATGATCTGTGCCGACACCGAGAACAAACACTGGCGCGGGTTGTAGGCCGATTTTGTTTGGTACCGATTTGAACTTCGTTGGCCAAGAATCGCGTAGTTTCGCTGGGTTTGATGGCGTGTTACGCGAGCGTGGGCGCATATCGATGCTGCTCCCAAGAATTCGATCCATCGGACCCGCATGCATCCTCACGGAGAACGAACGGCGAACCGCAGATCGTCAAGCGCCATCATACGCCGGCCAGAAACATGAAGTGAACGCTAAGTTAGTGCTACTTCGGTTCGACAGTGTGTGGGACGAATTACTCATCACTGATCTCTGGGGAATTGGTGCCCGATGCGAGATAGGTGCGACCGGCGAGGCTCAATGCCAGGCTCGCGCATATTGCAGTGGAGCCTCGATGTCCGTGCCGAACTCCTTTGCTGCCCTCCGTGGCCAATAGGGATCGCGCAGTAGTTCGCGCCCCAATAGGACGAGGTCGGCAGCACCGTCGGCAACGATCTCGGCAGCCTGTGCAGGTTTGGTGATCAGGCCGACCGTCGCAGTGGCCACTCCGGCTTCGCCGCGGATACGCGACGCGAATGGGACTTGATATCCCGGCCCGATTTCGATCGCTTGGCTTAGCACGAGTCCACCACTGGAGACATCGATCATATCGACACCATCTGCCTTGAGCCGCTTAGCCAGTTCAACACTCTGTTCGATATCCCACCCGCCAACCGCCCAGTCGGTGGCCGAGATTCGCAGCAGCAAAGGCATCGAGTCAGGCATCGCCGATCGTACGGATGCAGCAACTGTGCGGGTCAGTCGAATGCGATTCTCAAAACTTCCGCCCCAATGATCCGCGCGCTGGTTGCTTAGCGGTGAGAGGAATTGATGCAGCAGATAGCCATGCGCGGCGTGGATCTCAATGAGCTGAAAGCCACACTCAGCCGATCGGCATGCGGCAGTGCGAAAGTTCTCGATGATCTGGTCGATATCGCCTTCTTCCAAAGCCTGCGGAAGCGAGTGTGCGGATGAATACGGGATAGCGGACGGGGCGACGGGTATCCAGCCACCCTGCTCCGGACCGACCGTTCGCTTCTTACTCCAGGGTGGCTCCGTGCTCGCCTTGCGACCTGCGTGGGCGAGCTGAATGCCTGGCACCGCACCCTGCGCGGCGATGAACGTCGCGATCGGTGCCCATGCCGATGCCTGTTCGTCATTCCAGATTCCAGTATCGAACGGCGAAATTCGCCCGCGAGCGTCCACGGCCGTTGCCTCGGCCAGAACCAGTCCGGCGCCTCCTACGGCGCGACTGCCTAGATGGACCAGGTGCCAAGGTTGTGGTAAGCCGTCGACCGCGGAGTATTGACACATCGGGGAGACACCGATGCGATTACGCAATCGGATTCCGCGCAACGTTAGGGGATCAAACAGATTCATAAGACAGCGTCACCCGACACCTGTGGACGCCCGCGCTCCAGTGCATCAAGCAGAGGTGCGAGGTTAGGCTGTCGCTCGAGATCGAGGACGAAATCGCGTACCCGATCAGTATCGTCGCCGAGCACCGGACGCGCCAACTCGTCGTACTTGCGACAGAGTGCTTCCGATGCGATAGGATTCTCCGGCTCACCTACTGGATAGTCGAGCGAGAGCGTGTGCACACCCGACACCGTTTCGATCGCTACGCGTGACGCCCGCTTCGCCGGATAGTCGGCGTCCAGCGCCGGATCATGGCGCACCGCGATCCTGGCCATCAATGCGCGGACGCTCGGATCGGCTAGCCTGTCCTCTGAAAACGCGAAGGCACTCGTCTCGCCATGCACCGCGGCGACCGCGATCGCGAAAGCGATACTAAACTGTGCTTGCGCGGGTGTCTCCGGGTGTTTGATCTCGGCGGCAAGCGTGTGGCGGTCGACGAAGACTGAGACCGCACGCAGGTCCGTGTCCGTCGTCTCGTGTTCTTTGGTGAGGGAGAGGAACGCATCAAGTGGCGCATGGTTACCACGACAACCTCCGTGTACCTTGAAATACGTCTCAAGTATTCGCGGAACATGAGACTCGGGCAGCGGACGCTCGCCGCCCGCGTAGGCGGGATAGAATCCTTCAACGAGTATCGCCTCGTGACCCCGAGCTCCACCGGCTGCCATTAGTGCTGCAACACGTCCCGCCTCGCAGCCCTGCGCAACTTGAAGTGGCTGGGTAGCCGACGCCCGAAGTGCCGCCTTGAGCCCAGCCCCCATGTTCGATGCAATCGCCAGTGCATGCATCACCTCGGTCTTAGAAAGGCATAGCAGCCGGGCGGTTACCGCAGCGGAAGTGATCGGCGCGAGCACCGCAGTGCTCTGGAAGCCCCGCTCGACGATTGCGGGATAGGCGCGTTCCCCCACGCGCAGAAATACCTCATATCCAAATGCAACAGCCGCAAGAAAGTCGTCCGGCGTAGGCAGCCGCCCGCGATTGCTTGCGGCCACGGTCAGGGCCGTCGGCGTCACAACGCAGGAGGGATGGCCGCCCGTCGAGCGTGAGCCATCTTCCATGTAAGCTGCGTGCGACATGAACGCGTTCATGCGTAATGCATCGGCAGTGGCACGCGGAGTCCCTTCAAACCAACTGCATACTCCGCCGGAACCATCGAGTGCGTGTGCAAGTCCGCGCCACGTCCCGATACGGTAGCCTGCGCAGGCGCAGCCGATGAGGTCGAGAACACGTAGCCGAACCGCTTCTCGCACTCTCGCATCGGGGCGATCTGCCTCCAACGCATACTGCACGAGCGTGCGGGTAGACAGTCCGTCCACCATCGTCACAGCACCTCGGCCGTCCGCATCCACCGCAGCGCCATCCACTGACGCCCGAGCATGACGACGAAGGGGTGTTTTTCTAGGAACTTCGTGCGCTCGAGTTCGGGGCCGAAGTCCACGAGCGTCACCGATTTGCTGGCCGCGATCTCGTCGACCACCGCGGCGGGCACCGAACCCGTGCGGCTGAACGCGTCAATCTTGCCGTCGAGGAGCTGTGACGGATAGTCCTGGTGGCCTTCCATACGGATTTGCATATCGT